>WGDF01000078.1 GCA_015493405.1 Flavobacteriaceae bacterium | reverse complement strand
CTATTGGGAACTTTCCTGATTTATTAGCCGATTTAACAAACGGCACCGACTTAAATCCAATGGTATTAAATGCCAGCTTTACAACCGTTCCACAATATTTTGATGCTTCTAAAAAATACAAATTATTCGTCAAAATATGGGATAAAAACGGGGATGGGACTTTTGCATATGAATTGCCTTTTACGGTAAAAAATTAATAATAAAGCAACCAGACCTATCAGGTTGGACAAACCTACCAGGTCTTATAGAGCGCAGCAAAAAAATACTAGTAATCAATTGTTTGAAATTATATTTAACTTGAATTCAATCAACTGATTTTTTTGCTTAGAATACTCTACTTATAATTGATTGGTATTAAAAGTATCGCCTCCTCTAATGTCACCGGATTCAAATCCTTTTAGGAACCAACGCGTTCGTTGTTTGGAAGTGCCATGTGTAAAAGCATCTGGCATTACATGTCCGGTGTATTTTTTTTGAAGTCTATCATCGCCAACAGATGCTGCTGCATTAACGGCTTCTTGAATATCGCCGGGGTCTAAAACATGTTTCATTTTTTCAATGTGATTGGCCCAAACTCCGGCTAAATAATCTGCTTGCAATTCAAGTCTAACAGATAGTTTATTATAAGCCGTCCTACTCAACCGGCGTCGTTGCTGCTGTACCTGTTTGGTAATACCCAAAAGTTTCTGCACATGATGCCCCACTTCATGGGCTATAATATAAGCCATCGCAAAATCTCCTGAAGCACCGAATTTTCGCTTTAAATCTCTAAAGAAATCTAAATCAATATAAACTTTTTCATCTGCAGGGCAATAAAAAGGACCGGTAGCTGCACTGGCCATACCACAAGCTGCAGGCGTAGAGCCACTATACAAAACCAATTTTGGTTTGCGATATGCAGCATGAAATTCATCTCTAAAAACTTTAGACCACACATCCTCGGTATCCTTAAAAATAACTTTGGTAAATTGAGCTAAGTCATCATTTCGCCCTTGACCTGTATTTTGGGTTTGCGTCTGTTGTGTTTGCTGATTTTGTTGTAATAATTCTGTCGGCGCCTCTCCGGTTAATAAGGTATAAGCCAAAAAGAAAATAATGGTACCCACACCTATGGTACCCCCCACAACTCTGCCGCGGCTATTGCCCCGACGGTCTTCAACATTGTTACTGGTTTGTCTGCCTCTCCAACGCATAATTATATATTTTTAATTTATTTAGCAAAAATATGTAAATATTTTTAAATTATTTCAATTTAACTTTCTGAACCAAGCGGCTTAAAGTTAAACCTTGCACCAAAATAGAAAAAACAACAATCATATAAGTCATGACCAAAAATAATTCCCTATTCATATTTTGAGGAATGGTCAAGGCCAAAGCGATGGAAATTCCACCTCTAAGGCCGCCCCAAGTCATAATAAAATCTGTCTTTGGGATAAATTTTATTTTTCGTTCAAAATAAGCCAACAAAGGTTTTACGGATAAATAGCGACTGATTAAAACTATTATAATAGCGATTACTCCGGCTATAATGTAATCTAATTTAAAAGAAATAACCAAGAGTTCCATACCAATCATCACAAATAAGACCGTATTGAGTAAAACATCAAGCAATTCCCAAAACTTATCAACATAAGCCTCCGTAATTTCACTCATAGCATTATTACGAACCGTATCATTACCGATAACCAAACCCGCCGTAACCATAGTCAATGGCGCGGAGACATGAATTTTATGCGCCAAAATAGTGCCGCCCATTACCAATGCTAAGGTAATCATCACTTCAGTGTCAAAATTATCTATTTCTTTCATCATTTTATAGGCCAACCAACCCAATAACAATCCCAAAGCAATCCCACCCAAGACTTCTACGCCAAAAAGTTTGAGCACTTCATTGAAATGAAAAGAATTCAAACCTTTACGTGCAATCTTAAAAATAGTCAAAAAGATGACGACCCCAACGCCATCATTGAATAGAGACTCCCCCACTATAACTGTTTCAACTTTCTTGTCAATACCTATTTTTTTTAAGATACCCAAAACCGCTATCGGATCTGTCGGCGAAATCAAAGCGCCGAATAATAAAGTATAAATAAAAGGTATGCTGTAACCCAAGAGTTGCAAGACTCCGTAAATCAACCCGCCAACTAAAAAAGTCGAAATCAAAGTGCTGACAAAGGCAAAAGCCAATACCGGACGACGCTGTATTTTGAGTTGTTCAAAATTGGTATGCATAGCACCGGCAAACAACATAAAACTCAACATCATATCAAGCAAAACTTCGGAGAAATCAATTTGACTGATCAATTCGCGTTGATGGTCAAACAAAATAGGATTGATATAACTGGAAACAATAGTGATAAAAGTGAAAATAATGGCAATAAGCATCAAACCTATCGTGGTCGGTAATTTGAAATATTTTTCATTGATGTAGCCAAAAACAGCAGATAAAACCACTAATATAGAAGCAATTTGAAAATAATCCATATGGGTATTTTTTTATGAAACTGATTAATCCTCCTCCGGCTTATCGCCACGCAATTGCCTGAAATGTTTTCGAGCATCTACAAACCAAAAACTAGCCGGATAATTCAACACTATTTTTTTGAATAAAGATTCCGCTCGACTCAAATCTCCAAGTTTTTCATAGATAACGGCTTGTCTGAATAAAGCATCATCTTTGAGTAAATCTTCAGTCCGGTTATCGACTATGGCTTGGTAATCTTCTAAAGCTTTTTGATATGCCGCAGCTTGTTCATACAATTTTGCTTGTGCCATTAAAGCGTCATCATAGACTAATTGTCCTTTATAATTTTGCTTGATATGTTCCAATATTTTAAGTGCTGCCGGCCTGTTTTTTCTAAAAATTTCAAATTTTGCTTGAGCCAATTCCTTTAACCCCGCCTGAATAGTGTCGCCATCTTCTTTGTTATTTATAATCAATAAATCCAATTCTAAGGCATCATTGGCAATCAAATCCGAAGCTGCCGACTTAATCACTTTTAACTGCGCATGGGCCCAGTCAATATCACCTTGAAAAAAGGATGCCCGTGCGATATCATAGGTTGCTTGATGCCCAATTTCATTGTTCGGAAAATCGAGTTGTGTTTGGGTATATAAAACCAAAGCCTGATTAAATTTTTTATTGTGCAATAAAATATCGCCTTTTTTCAAATTAATTGCCGCTTTCTGACTTTTTGATAAAGTTGATTGACTCAAATTAGACAAAACAGCTAAAGCCTGATCAGATTTATTCTGATGAAAAGCCAAAAAATCAGCATAAGCTATTTTTAACTTTATTTGTTGATCCATAG
>WGDF01000077.1 GCA_015493405.1 Flavobacteriaceae bacterium | reverse complement strand
GTAGAGTTATTCAAATTGGCATAATTGACATGAACATGAAATAAACGAGCTTGATCAAAATTGCTATGATGTAAATCACCACCGTTAAACCAAGTCCACCGAATGTCTGCCGCTCTAAAATCACCATTACTCAAATTGGCACCTAAACACCGTGCCGAACGGAAAGAGGCGCCTCTGAAATCGGCATTTTTAACACTTTCTCCATTCCAATAAATCCGGTCTAAATTGTCTTTCCTAAAATCATCGCCGTCTCCCGGCACGCTTTTAATCCCTTTAAGTCGCTTTTTGCCCGTATCTATATTGACAATAGAATCTATTTGAGGCTGCTCCAAAAAATTGATTAATTCGGGAATATTGGTCGTGTCCGATTCAGTACCTGTTGCTGTTTGTCCACCGAACTTGCCTCCACAAGATAGTAAGGTCAATCCTATAAATCCGGTAATTATAATTATATATCGTTTCATTTAGTTGAAGGTTAAAAGTTTAAAGTTCTGTTTGTACTCCTTAGAAAAATTTGTTATTCAATGTTAATGATAGATTTCTCATCGCTCCTTCGTCACTCAGTCGAAATGACAGGGCGTTTTATCAAAACATATAACGTACCCTGACACTTTTTCGCTTTTCACTTTCCACTTAAAACGCACGACCGTGCGTCTCTATACCACATCGTGATGTTTGAAATATCTGGCTCCGAAAAAAGAAAAGATAAGCCCCATGACAAAAGGGTAAACCAATGAAAATATAATAAAAGTCGAGCGACTGACTGTATCTAAAATATAATAAGAAACGGGGCCCATCACGGTTAATTTAGGGTCAAATAAAATCAAACTGCCTGTTCTAAATACTTGCAAAGGATTAAACAAACTGCTGATGATAACAACATCCGGATTAACACGCATTTTAAGCATCATTCCAATCAATAAAATATCCATAAAAGCAACTAGAAACAACCAAATAATAAAGGCTGAGCTCAAAGCCATCTCTTGTGATTTGGAAACAGTCGATAAAAACATGCTTAAACCCAAAAAGAAAAAAACCATCATGGCCAATAAACCGCTATATAGGATAAATAAATCCCAGGGGACATCTAATTGCACTACCAAACCCCAAAGTGCCGCCCCCAAAAAGGCGATAAAAACAGGCACATAGATGACAAAAAAACGGCTTAAAAATTTGCCCCAATAATAACTGCTAAATGAAATGGGTAAGGACAGATAATATTCCAAAACCCCATTTTCTCTATCTCCTACAACCGACCTGACTGTTGAAATCAAAACATAAATGGGCAAAATAACCATACTGACCTGCATAAAAGTAATCATCAACCGGCTTAAACCGACAAATCCGACCACTTGAGATTCGGTAATCCCCGTAGCAAACATAACAGCTACAAAACTACCGAGTAGCAAACTGTATATCCAAAAAGATTTGGAACGCAAATTTTGCTTGATATCGTTTTTTAATACTTGAACTAAAGTCTTATTCATAATTTTCTTTTTTTATTGACCTCCGCATTTTCCGGGGGCACATTTCATACTACCTGATGCTGCATCCTTACCACTGACTGACATTTTCTTTTTCTTGATAAAATCTGCACGTTTGGTTTTGCCTTCATCTATACGTTGAATAACCGTTTTGAAATCATATTGGGCAGTCGCAGATTTATCTTTAACCGCGCCATAACCATAACCCATTGGCGTGCGGTCACCATAACGGTACCAAGCTTTTTCGGCATCTAACCATTGGCCTGTATCAGCATCGCCAATCCAGATTTTATATTTTTGACCTTTCCATTTGTTAAAATTGCCATCTCTCATATCTTCAGCTAAGCAGCCGATGTCATCATACCACCGGACATCACCATGCTCATTTATAGCTTGCAAATTATATTTGGGTTCATCCAAACCCATTTTGCAAACGTAACAAACATCGCGATCATAATTAATTTTTCGTGGACTGAAATCCACCTTTTTATTACAACTTGATAAAGTAGCCAAGAATAAAACGGTAATTAATGCTAGTTTTTTCATGATTATTTTTTTTAACAGACCTACTAGGTTTTTAAAAACCTAGTAGGTCTCTATAATTATTATACATCCATTAATTCATCCACAACAATTTCTCCCAAATCCATTTCAATTAAGCGGTTGACCATATCTTCTATTTCATCAACGCGGTGACTGCTCAAGATCATTAACGTATCTTTGGGTAAAGCTTTCAGATAATTGAATAAAACTACCCGTGCTTCCGGATCTAAATTTGCAGAAGGTTCATCCATCAATAATATTTTAGGATTACGAGCTAAGGCTAAAGAGACCAATAACTTTTGTTTCATCCCGCCTGATAATTTCAAAAAGGGTTTATTTAAATGCTTACTGATATCCAATTTTAGATCATTGGCTATTTTGACAAATTTTGCCCGGTCTGTTTTAGTAATCACCGAAAAGAAATCCATAATTTCTGAAACCGTCATTTTGAGTGGCGGTGGTAATTGCGGCACAAAACCGACATTTTGCAAAATCAATTCTCTTTCTGTCCGGGCATTTTTTCCTAAGACTCTTAAATAGCCCTCATAAGTATAAAGACCTAAAATACAGCGTATTAAAGTCGTCTTTCCGGCACCGTTTTGTCCAATAAGAGCAATCCGGTCGCCTGCCTTAAATTGTGTGGTTAAATCCTTAATTACCTTTACTTTATTAAAGGTCTTGGAAAGATTTTTTATGTCGATTAATGTATCCATTGATTTTTTATAATTTACGATTTACAATTTTTAACTCTAGAACTGCATTTTATTAAATTGGAAATCTATTTGCATATTATCATTACTCTTTAATCTTACTTCATTATTTTTTAAGTTTAAATCCGGTAGATATAAATCCGATTTTAAAACTTATTATTTTTGATCCGGTTGTTCTAAAGGATGCAATTCAACTTTTTCTTCTACGTGACCCAATATATAACTTGGAGCTTTAAACCCAAAGGATAAGGCCTCTCCGTAACAAACATCTATACATAAACCGCATTTGGTACAATCACCACCGGTAAAATGCACCTCTTTAGTAGCCGCGCCTTTCTTAACAAACCATAATTCGTGGGGCACCAAACAGACATCTTGACAATCGGTACAATAACCGCATTTATCCAAATCAAACTTGACACCGATAGGAGAAACATCACCTATAAAACTATAAGTTGTGCCGATAGGACAGACATAACGACACCAAAAACGTTTGATACCAAAAACTTCAAAAAGCAATAAAGCGACTATCCATATTAAAGCTAAACCGGGTCCGTAAATCATAGAACGGGACAAAATACCAACCGGATTCAAATCTTCAAAGACCAATTCTTTGGTCAAAAAAGCCAAAAACAAAAAACCAATCCAAAATACATACTTAACGGTAATATCATAAGTTTTATCTCTGATTTTTTTCTTTTTGATAAAATAGGCACGCGCGCGCTCACCCATTTCGGCAAAGAAATGGTAAGGACAAACCCAAGAGCAAAATGCCCGTCCTCCCAGAAGCCAGTAAAAGGTCATAATGACAAAAAAGCCGATCCAGAAATTGGTCGTTAATATGGCCAAATAACCCAATTTGGAATCAATGACCAATTGTTGTGCCGAGTTAAACGGATCCATCAGATAAATACCGATTAAACGGGAACCACTTAATGAGCCCTCCAAAACCGACAAATCCAAAGCGAAAGAAATCACAAAAAGCAGATTGATAAATATCAAAAATGCCCAACGGCGGTTGCGCCATTTGTGTTTATTTTCATGGCCGTCATGCCATTCTTTAAAGCTAAAGCCTAAACGGGCAAACGGTAATTGTGATCTATCTTTGGCAGGAAGCGGCTTCCTTTTTTTATCTCTGGTAATAAAATCGTATAAAAATGACATAATTCAAAGTTTTAAAATTTATTAAGCAAATTGCGGTTTTTTATCCACAGGCTTCACAACAATAGCTTCCGGATGGGTTGGACAAACCATTTGGCAGACGCCACAACCGACACAGCCATCTTTAACTTTGGGTAAAAATTTACCATCTTCTATTTTTTCTAATTCAATAGCTTCTTGGCCAAGCGGGCAATATATAACACACAAGTCACAAATTTCTCTATTCACTTCCGTGTCCTGAATAAGAATTCTTTCTTCTTTTTCAGGCGGTCTTAATTCGCCTTTATTGCCATGCCCCAGTGTTCCCTTATATCCGTGACCACTATAGGCCAAACATTGAGATGGATTAGGAATTTCTGCCAATCCTATTTTGTCCGCACGTTTCATCGCCATGATTTGAACTTTAAAGGGGTTCATATCACGGGGAAAATCGCCGTTGGGATATTTCTTATACAAGGGTGCAACCGCCTTGTTTCCGGCATGTTTAAAGATTTGAAAATCAATAGCCGCCGTAGGGCAGGTTTCGGCACATTGAATCGCATCACAAGAAAAATCACATGCTTGTAAATTCGGATCGATAAATGGCGTACCATAAGACAGACCGTCATTCCAATCTGCTAATTTAATCGCATGAACGGGGCATATTTGTACACACAGCCCGCATTTGATACAGGCAAATAAAAAATCTTTCTCGGCTCTAGCACCCGGGGGGCGTAAAAAACCTTTTTCTCTTAAACTACTTTTGTCTTTAAAGTAGTAAGCAGCACTTCCCACTACTGCTAATGACACAACTGCCGATGCACTGGCCTTTAGGAATTGCCTTCTGTTAATTTTGTAATTATTTGTTGCCATACTTATATTGGTTATATGGTTATCTGGTTAATCGGTTATTTGGTTATACTGGTTATACTGGTTATTTGATTATTTGATTATTTGATGCCTGATGTCATTTCGAACAAGCGAGGCACGAGTGAGGAGAAATCCCTTGATTACCATAATTATAGATTTCTCAGTCGTTCCTCCTTCGAAATGACAAACGTCCTTTTAATCATCCTGACAAAAATGACAACTCCTGTCATTTCGACCAAGCGAGGCACGAGTGAGGAGAAATCTCTTGATTACCATAATTATAGATTTCTCAGTCGTTCCTCCTTCGAAATGACAAACGTCCTTTTAATCATCCTGACAAGAATGACAACTCCTTTTTCACTTTCCACTTCACACTAATCACACTTCGCACTAGACACTTGCTACTTTAGTATAAGCTCCTTCCAACAAATCATACAATTTCTCCGGATTGATATCCGAATGCTTTGCCAAAATTTGCTGCATCACGACGTTATCTTCTACACCGTTCCATTCTTTGATATATTTTCCTTCTTTGTATCCGTGATCTTGTCTGAATTGGTTCAATATATTCTTTCCGACATACAACTTGTACAATTCTCCTAAATTGACCTGTAAACAAGCGGACATTTTAAGAAAATTATCTACCCACCATAATATTTTATCAGACGTAAACAGGGTTTTCATAAAAACCTCAACCCATGCAATTTGCTCAAAAACGCCCAACTGCTTGGGTATTGAATTAGATGCAAAATCTTGATAATGCGACAATTGTACAATATCTTGCGACAAAGTCTGAATATCTCCTTTTCCGTTCACTTTATAATCCCGCAATGCTTCGGACATTACAAAATGCCAAATATCTACAATTTCAATCTTGATATTCTCATAATCAGGGTTGGCATCTATATTTTTCCAATGCTTCCAGGGATATGAATCGACCAACTCAGCTGTTTCCAAATAAATGCACCGCCGCCAGTCAATCGGCTTGCCTTTATTGGTCATGCCGTTTTCCCAGTCTTTACCTCCGGTAGCATCATTGAGTTGCTGTTGCAACAAAAGCATTTGTTTGATTCTATTCATTTTACTTATCTTGATCTAATTTTACCGGCTTCCATTCCGCTTTGCGTTTTTTCTTAAAAATTTCCAAATTAAAAATAGGTTTGGGATCTTTCAAAACAAATTGCGGTTTTGAAAAAGGCGCCAATTTTTCCAAATAATCTAAGATAGACAAAATGGGTGCGCCATAAAAAAACTTAATATTCGGCTCAAAACGCCATAAGCGTGCATGGTATTCATAAATGCGATAGGGAAAATCACCGATATTATCTCCATTACGATCAAAACCGGCATAATCGCCCCAATAATTACCAATCCATCTGTTGCGATTGGCAGTTCCTCCGCCTTGAATAAAGACTTGCGTCAAATTATCGTGAAACATATTTTCGGTAAAAGTATTGCCTTCCTGATCTTTTAAAAACTCTACGGCCGTATTGCAAAAAGCAATTTCATTACCCGAAATAGTATTCGTTTTCCAAGGCACGAAAGGCGAAACATCAATATAGATACCTCGTGCAGAATATAAAAATTTATTATCAATAATTTGATTAGATGACGTTTCTTTCATCCCCAAACACATACCGGTAACGCCTTGTGTGCCTTCTATCAAATTATTATTCATAATAGTTTTTTCACTATACATTAAAAATATACCGACTGAAGAATTGGAAAAATGATTGTGTGATATTTGATTCCGATGCGAATACATAAAGTGAATGCTATATCGGTTATCGATACCGCGGTTGCCAATAAATTGATTATCAGATGAATACCAGACAACCATATCTCGGACTTGATGCCAATAATTTTCTTGCACCAAATTATGTTTGGAATACCAAAGTCGAATAGCATCGCCTTTTAACCCCTTAGGATTTTGAGCAATCGAAGTAATATCATTATGTTTGATTAAGCCTCCTTGTGACCAAAACACATCAATTCCAAACAGTGTCTCTTCAATCTTATTATTGATAATTTCAAAATTATTAGATTTGGTTATTTTAACCGCACAATCAATCTGATCGGGAGACCCACCGGATTCTATAATATGCAAATTTCTAATACTGACGTCATTGGCTTCAATGTAAAAAACAGATTTTAAATTACGCCCGGAAACAGTTGCTTTCCCTTGTCCGTCAATGGTAACGTTAGGCGTTTTGATATGTGCCGGACCATAATAAAAACCGGGTTTTAACTTGAGTGTATCCCCTGGTTTTAAAGCATCAATGAGCGGTTGTATATTTTGCATATGCGCCCGATCTTCCGAGCCTTGAATCGGGTGAATCAAGCCGGGATGGTAACTTTGATCCACTTGAGCCAAAAGAGGGCTTAAAGACCAAAAATAGATAAAAATAAAAGTAAAGAAATAACGCATAAATAAAACCTCTAGCTTAAAATAAGGTTATCTGAAATTTTTCAGATAATAATTTTTTTTAATAAAGGGAAAACCAATGATTTAAAAAAAATGCGAAGGTTCTCCCATTATAAATGATTTCTTATATAGACAAATATAAAAAATTTATTGTTTGGCAGATTTTAAATATTTATTTTTAAAATTAACTGCCAATAAGAGTAAAACAAAACCGGCCAGACCAATGAAAAATCCAAGATAAGGATAAGACATAGTTGTAAATTGAGCGACTTTACCTTCACCGAAAACGGTCGGCATAAAAGGCTTGATACCGTTAAAAGCACCGCCTCCGTGTAAACCTAAATGATGGCCGTACCAATAGAGGTAATACACATAAATCAATAAGAAATAAAATGGTGCAAAGGCGGTTATGATAGCTGCCCATGATAGTTTTTTCTTAGGTACGAAAACAAAGAGAAGTCCTAATATACCCAATAGGATGAAAGCAATATGTGCATTGCGCATAATGCCATCCAAAACTTTGAGCTGACTTGGTATTTTATCTTTGGGAATACTATCTCCGGCATAGACAGGATATCTGACATGATTCCCCAATTCATCTACATCATTGACGCCTTGAACAATAGGGAACATACCTATAAAGTGATTGATTTTATTCATTTCAATTAAACAGTTGGCGCCTGATTCTACAGCCAATTCAGCCCGTTCTCTCACGCCTTTACAGCCGTTGTAAACACCGTTGTATTTAAATTCTATACGAATACCCTTAGGATACATCGTTTTAGGATATTGGATACTTTGCAAAGCTACCCACCACATCGGTAAAAAATAGGTAGCAACCACCAAACCGGTGCCCAATAGGCCGAAAAGCATATATAATAGCTTAAACTTTTTTGCATTATTATTCATAATATTAAGTTTTAAATTTGAAACAAATTTATAATGATTTTAAATAAGAATCAAATAAATTAAAGATTATTTTTAAAAAAATCGGGCTGCCATTAAGACAGCCCAATTTATTGTATTACAAACAATTAAATGTTTATTTTGACATACCTTTAATAACCTGATTTGATTTAGCTTTGATATATTCAATCAATTTATCTACATCTTTAGGATCAACATGTTGATTTGGCATAGCCAATTTAAAGGTTTGACGCATAGCTTCAATATCAGGATTTTTGTATTTAGATTCAGGATTCAAAATCCATTCTTTTAACCATTTGTCACTTCTACGTTTGTGAACCATTAACAAATCGGGACCATTGAAAGGTTGACCGAATTTGTGACAAGCGTTACAACCATAGTTCAAGAATTGAATTTCACCGGGCAACATATTTTTCAACTCAATGGCTGAAGGTTTAAAGGCTTGTACCTTATTATCCCAATTAATACGATTGGTATAAGCTAAAGCACGTTTGTTTTCAGCAGCGCGATCGAAACTTACTTTTAAGTGACCGACCAATTGGCGTTTTTTGGGACTGTTTTGCGGATCAATAACAATCGGATACACACCGGCTTTTTCGGCATTAAATTTAATCGTAGCTGTTTCACCCGGAGCAAAAGGATACATTTTATCATAAGATACCAATTCGTATACATAATGATCATATAAACCGGTTCCCAAGTTTGTCAAGTGAATGATTACATCTTGTCCTTGTTTGGCACTGATATCAGCAGGCGTTACTTTACCATCTTTGATGGTACCGAATACTTCAACCGTATTGCCTTTATCGCTGATTTTTTCAGCACCGGCTGCAGTTGCATAAGGTGATTTTTTCATCGTAACAATATTGGTTCCTACCGGATAAGCTTCCATATTGTTTTTTTCATAATAAGTACGATCCATCATTAAGGTATAATGCGGTTCCCCCATAGGAATAGGTAAATCATAAATCAATTTGGGATGCTCTGCGGCAATATCTATCAACTGGTGGTTTTGCGGGTGTAAAGGACCAACCGGATTAAAACGGTCAATAGACAATTTGTTCAAAGCAATCAAATATTTACCTTTTGGTTTTTCGGTATCCCCATGATAAGATACCAAGTGACCGATATTATAATGTGACGGTACATAATCTAAAACTTTCAAAGTTTTGTAATTCCATTTGGTTACCCGTGAATCAACATAAATAGAGGTATAAATGACGCCGTCTCTACTGTCATATTGGTTGTGAAGGGGTCCTAAACCAACTTCGACACTACCATGAAGAGCAGCTTTCAAAGGAATAATAGGAATACCATATTCATCTTTACCTTCAAAGTTTTTATCTTTAATGGCTTTCATAATTTTGTCAAACTTATAAACCCAAGCATGAGAATCCAATTTACCGGCAACGACGATATATTCACCACTAGGGTTCACATCCACACCGTGAGGTGATTTAGGTTCGGGAATCAAGTATAATAAACCATATTTGATAGATTCGGGAATGGTAATGACATGCATACCATTAACCACTTTTTGACCAATTTTACCGGCTTTAAATAAAGCTTCGGCTTTTTTCCAGTTGGTAACGTGTAAATAATCGACGTCTCTGGAAGAACAACCGGCTTCAAACGGTGGCCGACCTCTCATAATACCTCCGATATAAACTTCGGAACAGAATGAGTTGGTAAAGCCCCAACCATAGGATTTTTCTTTACCGGCATCGGATAAATCTTGCGTATAAGGTGGAAATTCGAAAGTAAAGGATTTGTCCATATTGATCGTTCCTTTATCATCATTAAATTTCCAATAGGTTACCCCACCTCTCCAATATTTGTGATAATTGGCTTCAGTCAAAGGATAATATTTTCTATCGAAAGGAGCAGGATATTGACAGGCTTCCATAAAATATTCGGAATTAGGCGTAAAGAAACAACCACCGTGATCAGAACGGAAAATCGGATTTTGAACCACTTGTTTTACATACCAGTCTTTTAAATTGACTACATAAACTCTGGGGTTGGCTTTATCATTGATGACCATCCATTTACCGTCATAGTCGCCATTTTTTTCAGAGAAGCCCGGATGGTGGGTGTCACCCCAAAGAATTTGAGTGCCATCAATAAAACCATCTTTCATCAAATTATAGGTTTCTTCGGAATAACCGTAACCGGCATAGGGTTGACGGGTATTAATCGGGATATATTTAACCATACGCATAGAAGGCACCACATAAGAAGGCATATTTCCTTCTTGCCCACCGGAGTTAGCAGTAATTGCTTCGTCTTTTACATTATCGGGAGTATATGTTTTAACGGCTGCTAAAACATCATCTTCATTCAAACCTCTACGTTTAACAATGTCTTGGAAAGATTCCTTTCCTCTCGGCGCACCTACATCTCCTGTAGCGCCGGCTTTTTTGCCTTTTTCGCCGTTACCACCACAACTAATGGCAAATAAAGCAACGAGCATCAAGGACATGGTTGCACTTACAAGACGCAACCAAGATTTATTTTTTATATTTTTCATAATCCAATTCAATTTAGAATTTTTATACATTTTTCTGTTAATTATTCTTCTTTAGCCAATTTTTCACCCAAAAGTTTTTTGGCTCTCAAACCAACATCAGCTGTTTTAACTTGATATTGGAAATATTGTTCTGCCCATAAGAAAGCTTGTTTCCATTTACCTTCTTTAGCATATTTTTTATACTTATCTTCAGCCATTTTACCTTTATTCAACTGGTCAAATGCATCAGCAACCAAAGCTTTTACGTAAGGATATTTTTCGTAGTGATTTTTCTTTAAGTAATCTACTACACTACCGATAACATCCCCTGTTTGTTTGATAACTTTAAGTTTGTTTTCGTAATCTTTTTTGTATTTAGCCAATTCTTCTTTGGTTAATTTTACACTTAAGTCATCGCTCGTATTGCCTTTATAACCTTTAGGTTTAACCAATAAGATACCTTCCATTTCCAAGTGTAAAGCAGAACAAAATTCTGTACAATAGTAAGGGAATACACCGGCTTTGTTGGCTACAAAAGTTAAAGAAGCGGTTTTTCCGGGTTCAAATGAACCATGTTTACCATAAGTATCAACGGTAAATCCGTGGGTTTCATCTTCAGCTCGTTCTAAGTTGGTCATATGGAATGAAACGATATCACCCTCATTAACTTCAACGATTTCAGGCGTAATATGCGAACGAATCAAAGTTCCGAATACGTGTACACGGTTACCTTTACGTTCTATTTTTTCTTGACCGGCAACAGCACGGAACGGTGAAGGTTCACCGGTACGAGAGTTAGTTCCCGTAGGATAACGTATAATCGGTTTGATAGTCGTTCTTAAAATAGCAATATTACCGTAAACGTTAGCTTGCGGCAATGTCATGGTATAAGTATCAACCATTTCATTATCGGCAGAAATATCGATTAAGTGTTGCACACTGGGACGAATCGGGCCGGTTTTAGGCAAATTGGGCAAATAAGCTTCTTTGTCGACAGCAACCAAATAATTGGAATGCGGTGCAACAGAAAGACCTTGAGGTGTGTTGATATAAGAAGGTTTAAAGCCTAATTTAACTTCATCTAATTTTTTACCGTCTTCATAATTGAAACGGACGATTTTACTATCATCGTGAGCAGAAGCATAAGCTACATTTTTTCGGTAGTCAAAGGTAACATCAACTACATCTTTTCCAATAGGAATAGACTTGTGCATAACCGCATCTGCTTTAATGTTTTTACCCAAATTAGCTTTCATTTTAGCGGCATCTAAGACTAAAACATTATCAGCTGCTACCACGACATATTTACCGTCAGGAGATACTTTAACCATATTGGCAGAAGCAGGTAATTCAACAAAACTTAAAACACCGGCTTTTTTAACGGCATCTAAAGGCATATATTGAGAGAAAGTGGTTCTTACTTTTTTCAAACCGGCAGCTTTCTTATAATTTAATGTATAAACATAAGTTTTACCATCATTAAAAGCCAAACCAAACATTAAACCGTCAGAAACACCTTTACCTATGTCATTATAGTCATATGTATAAGGGGGCATTTCAACTGTAAAAGATTCTTCTTTTAAGATACGGCCTTTGTGTTCACCTTCTTTTTCGATACGGTGTACTTTCCAGAATGTAATGCCGTTTCTAGCTTTAGACAAATCGGTTACTTTACTGTCCCAAGGCATCGGAAATTGTCCTGATTGCACGACATATTCCGTATTAGGCGTAACGACAGCTTCGGGGAAAACACTTTTTAAAATGGTGTTAGACAAAACCTGTTTGGTTTCAAAATCGTCTAAACCTAAAAGTGCAATACGGGCATTAGCGCCATCTGAAAAGAAAGCGTATTTTCCGTCATATTTACCGTTGGTTTCAGAAAAAGCCGGAAAACGCATAT
>WGDF01000076.1 GCA_015493405.1 Flavobacteriaceae bacterium | reverse complement strand
TGTGTGATTTTAAAATCAGGTTCCGTCAATAACTTTGCGAGTCCCAATATTGTAAATAGTTTTACAAACTCGGCAGGTTGGATACTGAAACTACCAAAACGAAACCATGAACGGTTGCCATTGATATTGGCCCCTGCTACCAAAACCAAAACGAGTAAGAATAGTCCTATTAAGTAGAGTAGGGCAGCATTGTTTTTTATCGTTTTTATCGGTATAAAACTCAGCATTATAATCAGCAAATAACTGAAAGCGAACCAGAGGCCCTGTTTACCGTAAAAACTTTGTAAAACCGCTGTTTGTTGCGTATTATAGGTAGCAGAATAAATACTGATTATACCAATAATAACCAAGAGGTTAAACAATAGGATGCTTACCCAATCATAATCGAATATGCCGGCTTTTCTACTGTTTTTCATAATTTTTTAATTGGTAGGTTTGGGACAAATCCGTCTTTAAAATGCGTTGTAGTAAATCGGTTCTGGTAATTTTTCCGCGTAAGTATTTCTCAATCATTAAAGTGGCAATCGGGGCAGCTATAGTAGCACCGTATCCACCATTTTCCACAAAAACAGTAACCACGATTTTGGGATTATCTTTAGGGCCAAAAGCTATAAATATAGAATGGTCGGGCAGTTTTACAATTTTGCCGTCAATACGGGTTTTATTTTCACTTGTACCGGTTTTACCACAGAGTTCGATGTCCTTTAATTGGCTGTATTTGGCTGTCCCCGATTTATACACAGCAGCCATTCCATTTATAATTTGATCAAAATATTTTTGGTCGATACCGGTCTGCTTCGGGGTTAAATACAAAGAATCAATTTCTTGACGACTACCATTGATTTCTTTAATAATATGGGGTGTATAATAATAACCTTTATTGGCAATAGCAGCCGTTACATTGGCCAATTGTATAGGTGTAGTCAAAACTTCTCCTTGACCGATACCGTTAGAGATAGTGTAGCTGGCAGACCATCGGCCTTTGCCATAGTATTTATCATAAAAATGGCTATCCGGAATAAAGCCTTTGGAACCTACAGGTAAATCGGTATGAAGGTATTGTCCCAAGCCGAATCTTTTAAGCGCATCATGCCATTGGTCAAGACCTTCAGCAGGCGTATCGTAGTGATTGATAATATTGAGATATGATTTTGAGAAAAAAGTATTGCAAGATTTTGGTATGGCCCAAGACAAATAAACCCGTCGTCCATCAGCACCGCAATGGCAATACATATGGTTATGTTTACCATAATAAAAACCGTGATTGCAGATAAAATAAGTATTGGGTTGAATGACGCCTTCTTGTAAACCAATGAGCCCGTTAAGCATTTTAAAAGGAGATCCGGGGGGATATTCCCCTTGCAAGCCTCGATCTAAGAGCGGATTATTGACTTTATCACGAAATAAAGTATTAAAATTTTTTGAACTGTTTCGCCCACTTAAGAATGCCGGAGGAAAGGTAGGCGCCGTAACCAAGGCCAAAATTTCTCCGGTTTTGGGTTCGATGGCTATGATGGCACCCCGTTTGCCTTTCATAAGGGAGTCACCAAATTCTTGAAGTCGGATGTCAATGCTCAGGCGTAGATCTTGTCCCACTTGAGCCAAAGTGTCAAAGCGGCCTTTTTTATAGGCGCCTATTTTCCGATTGAATTTGTCTGCCATAAAAAATTTTACGCCTTTTTTACCACGTAAAATTTTTTCATAAGATTTTTCAACGCCGGCTTTCCCGATTAAATCGCCTGACATATAAAACCGGTCTTTATTAATTTCGCGTTCATTTACTTCACGGATAAACCCCAAAACATTAGCGGCAGACCGCGTATGATATTGCCGGATGGCACGCCGTTGAATAAAGAAGCCCGGAAATTTATATATTTTTTCTTGAAATAATGAAATCTCATTTTTATCGCGTTTGGGCACAATTAAGGAAGCCTTATTCCAAGAATATCTTTTAGCTTTTTTGAGTGCTTTTAATAAAGCATCTTTGGTCAAGTGGGTATATTTTAAAAAACTAAGTGTGTCAAATGCCTTGATTTGGTTGGGAATTCCCATAATATCATAAACAGGAAGATTGCTTACGAGCAAGACTTTATTTCTATCAAAAATATAACCGCGTTCGGGAATAATATATTCTTTCCTAACGGCATTTTTAAAGGCCAAATCTTTATATTTTTTATCTAAAACTTGCAAATAAAAAAGCCGCCCTATAATAGTTAAGGACGTTAGAAGTATCAAAAATAAAATAGCCAATGATTTTTGATTCATTTCTTAAGTGGATTGAAGAATAATAAATCAATAAAGATAAAGAAAAATAAACTAATAAAACTATTGACAAGTATGAAACCTATTTTTGACAAGACCAAACTGATATTAAAAGATTCTAAGAGGTATAACAATATTTGACTGATCAAAATAAAAGTGAAATAGTAAATTGATTTTTGCAATAAATTTAAATTTTGAATGCTTATATTTTCAAAATCCTGACTCTTATTTTTAGAGATGAGAAAATATATTTTTCGGGTATATACCACAAAAAGCGCTGTAGCTGCAAAAAGGCCACCGGTGTTTGAAATTAAATCGATACTGATGCCAAACAAAAAGGCTAAAACCAGATATGAGCTCTCGTTTTTTTGAATGGGTAAAATTAATAAGGGATAAATGAAAACCATAGGCGTGTAGGTTCCAAATAGTTGCATATGATTAAACCAAATCACTTGCAATATTAAAAACAGCAGTAAAATAATAATATATTTGCTTGTATTTATCATAGTTTAAGGCTGCATATTTAAGCTGTCTATTTCAGTTTTCAAATTGTTTTTAATCACATAGACCGGCCCTATATTGGTATAGTCCATAAAGGATTTAAGTTTTATGACATAGCTTTTGCGTCCGGCTAGCGTTTTGAAACCGGTTATGGTGCCAATGGGAATTCCTTTAGGAAAAATACTGGACATCCCGCTGGTAATTATCGTATCTCCTATTTTGATTCGGGCATTGGTCGGCATATCTGTAATTTCAAATTGATTCGGGTTTTGATGGCGCCATTGCAAAAAGCCGGTATAATTTGTGTGAATTAAAGCCACGTTAATTTTAGAACTCTTATTTAAAATAGAAATAACTTTAGCAAAATGGGCAGAGGTTTTTTGAATAACTCCTACAATACCATGGGTAGAAATGACACCGGATTCCGGTCTGATGCTGTCTTGAGATCCTTTGTTGATTAATATGGTATTATGATCTAAATTATACTGATTGCTGATGGCATATGCCGGAATAAAACTAAATTGATAGGCTAGGGCGCCGTTTTTATCAAGTTTGTTTTGGGGTTGATTCAGTTTGTTTAATAAGCGGGTATTTTGATGAAGTAAGCTGTCATTATAGTTTTGCAAATAGAAATATCGGTTAATTGTATTTAATCTTTGATTGATATTTCCGGCCAACCCCGTTTGAAAATCATGCGTTTTGAGCTGTGCATAATTATGCGTATTGATGATTAAAACCAAAGAGATTAATTCTAAAAAAACAAAAATTAATAAACTTTGTTTACCGGCTAAGAACCGCAATAATTTGCTCATCTACTCAAATATTTTTGGAGGAATGTAGAGGTGAATTCCTATCTGATTAAAATAGGCTTATATTTTTTAAAATATTTTAAGGCAATTCCGGTTCCTCTGACCACAGCACGCAGGGGATCTTCAGAAATATAAACCGGCAAATCGGTTTTTTCGGATATACGTTTGTCCAAACCCCGTAAAAGGGCGCCACCTCCGGCCAAATAAATACCGGAGTTGTATATATCGGCAGACAATTCCGGTGGTGTTTTAGACAAGGTTTCCATAATGGCATCTTCCACTCTTAACAAAGATTTGTCAATAGCTTTTGCAACTTCTTTATAGGAGACAATAATCTGTTTAGGTTTGCCCGTTAGCATATCTCTTCCTTGAATAGGAATATCTTCAGGTGGATTTTCAAGTTCGTCCAAAGCGGAACCGACTTCAATCTTAATTCGTTCAGCTGTTTTTTCGCCAATATGCAAATTGTGTTGGGTGCGCATATAATATATAATATCCCCGGTAAAGACATCTCCGGCTATTTTAACAGATTTTTCTACGGCAATACCCCCTAATGCAATCACTGCTATTTCAGTTGTGCCACCCCCTATGTCAATAATCATATTACCTTTAGGTTTGGTAATATCAACGCCCATACCGATAGCAGCGGCCATTGGCTCGTGAATCAAATATACTTCTGTCGCATTGACTTTCTCGGCAGAGTCGCGCACGGCTCTTTTTTCAACTTCGGTAATACCGGAAGGAATACAAATAATCATTTTTAATTTGGGTTGAAAAAGGCGGCCTTTTAAAGTCGGAATACTTTTGATGAGTTCCTTTATCATCATTTCGGAAGCTTCAAAATCGGCAATAACCCCATCTTTTAAAGGTCTGATAATCTTGATGTTTTCATGTGTCTTGCCTTGCATTAATGCAGCTTCGAGGCCAACTGCTTTCAATTCGTTTTTTCTGATATCTCTAGCTACAATCGAAGGACTGTCAACAACAATTTGATCTTTGTGTATAATCAAAGTGTTGGCGGTGCCTAAATCGATGGCTATTTCTTCAGTCAGAAATTAAAAAATCCCATATTTATTTGTTTGTTAACTGTTGTTAATGATACTTACCTATTTGAAAAAAAAAAATTTAAAAAATAATTACCTAGCTTTTGTAATAAATATTATTTTTTTTCGTCCTTAGTCTGTAATCTTTTTGTAAATTTAAATTCTATTTATAAAATTAAGTTCACCCCATATGAAAACTCTTTTTTTTGAATTATTAGAAAGTTTAAAATTTGCTGTTAAATCATTAAAAAGCAATTTGTTAAGAACCTTATTGTCTCTTTTGGGTGTCAGTGTGGGCATATTTTCCATTGTCGCTATTTATTCGGCCATTGATGCGCTTAATGAAACAGTGATGGGGTCTATGAATAAGTTTGGGCAAAATACTTTATATATCACGCGGTTTAGTTTTATGGGAAATACAAAAGTGCCAAGATGGAAACGTAAAAATTTTCCTTTTCCGACCATGGATGAATATAAATTGCTGCATAAAAATTTACCTCGATCTGATGTTAAAGCTGTAACCTTTCGCATATTTATGCCGGCAACCAAATTAACCGTTCCCGGAGGGGAATCGGTGTCAGGGGCGGAATTAATTGCCGATGGTGCGGAGTTTCCCAATATTCAAGAATTGGAATTTGCTTCGGGGCGTTTTTTTAACAAAGCCGAGGAAGAACATGCTGCTCCGGTGATTGTATTAGGAGCCGATCTCAAGCAAGCTCTCTTTGGTGATAAGCCGGCTTTAGGTCAAACTGTTCGGCTTTATGGAAAAAAGCTTAAAGTTATCGGTGTTCTAAAAAAGGAAGGCGAAGGTATTGGCCCTACCAATGACGGCAGGGCTTTTATTTCGAGCAGCTTTGCGCGTACCATTGTCGCGCCGACTAAATCATTTACGGCTATAATTGTGGCGCCTCAATCTACTGCTGATGTCAAAAAATTGACCGATAAAATAACAGTACTATTACGCCAAAAACGTAAAATAAAACCGGGAGAGATTAATAACTTTTTTATTAATAATATCAATACCGTTAAAGATCAAGTGGAAAAACTTACGGGTGTATTGCGGTTGGGCGGCGGGTTTTTGGCTATGTTTTCACTTTTAATCGGGGCTTTTGGAATCGCAAATATTATGTTTGTTTCGGTCAAGGAGCGCACTAGCCAAATCGGTATTCAGAAAGCTTTGGGTGCCAAAAGTTCTTTTATTTTATGGCAGTTTTTATTTGAAGCTATGTTTTTATCTATGATAGGCGGCTTGATTGGTATTTTGTTAGTATGGGGCGGCACTTTAATTTTGCCTCATATTACAACGAGTTTTACTGTAACTTTGACATTGAAAAATGTTTTAATAGGCTTGTTTATTTCTTCTATTATCGGTATTATTGCCGGTTTATGGCCGGCATGGAAAGCGGCTAAACTCAATCCTGTTGAGGCCATTAGAACAGGTATGTAATATTTTTCCTCATTTCGATAGCAGTTTAATATAAATTATCAATCAAAACTTAGAGGGCATAAACCAGACCGGTGCTCAAATTGTATTGTGTTTTGGGAATTGAAGGTACGGGATGGCTATCATAATTGTAATTAAATCCGGTTTTAAAAGCCAAATGTGTTCCTATTTTAAAATAAATTGCATTTTGAGAAGATAATCTAAAGTTAGAAAAATCGGAAAATACAGGTTGATAATAAGTGGTGCTGATAATACTTGTGGTTTTATTGGGAAAAAGGCTGAATGAAATATAATTACTCCAACGCCAATAGCTTTCAATATCATGAATGAGCGTTTTTTCATATTCATACATAACCGTTGTGCCAATATAATAGCGAAAAGTTTCAGATTGGGACAATTTGAAACGCAAACCACTTCCGATTAAACTTCTCAAATCAATTTTTGAAATGCTGTTTTTTTGAGCTTGAATAAAAGATTCTCCGCTTATGACCGGTGTAAATTTATAGTTATAACGCAAATGTGCTACACTTTTATCAATTAGGTTATGAGCATCGGAAGCTAGTAAATTATACTGTCCAAGGAATAAAATTAAGCTTTTGGCTGTTTTGTACTGAAGGTGAATTTTAGTCCCGATTCTGGTTAATGATTTGGTATTTTTAGTGATTGAAACATCCAAACCAAGTTTGCCTGCCCAGCCAATTGTATCGGTTTTAATCCTATAAGATTCCATATTTAATATTTGCGAAAAGCCTGACAGACTGAGTATAAAGAGGCTTAAAAAAAGAATTTGTTTCATAGTTTAAGTTTGTTGCCTTATAATTTTTTTTAATTTTTGTAAGGCTATGGCCCTGTGGCTAATTTTATTTTTTTCTGCTTCTCCCATCTCGGCAAAAGTTTGTTCATAACCTTCCGGAACAAACACAGCATCGTAACCAAATCCACCATCGCCTCTCGGTTCAGTCGTAATATGACCTTTGAGAATTCCTTCAACGATATATTCTTTAGCGCCTTTACTATAGGCTATAACAGTCTTAAATTGGGCTTCCCGATTTATTTTGCCTGACATTTCTTGTAAAAGTTTTTTCACATTATCTTCATAAGTAGCTTTATTTCCCGCATACCGTGCA
This sequence comes from Flavobacteriaceae bacterium, assembly GCA_015493405.1. Taxonomy (GTDB): domain Bacteria; phylum Bacteroidota; class Bacteroidia; order Flavobacteriales; family Flavobacteriaceae; genus WGBX01. The sequence continues at coordinate 1,222 of WGDF01000076.1, read as the reverse complement.
CTATAGACACCCGGTGCGCCATTTAAAGCGCTAACTTCCAGTCCGGTATCATCGGCCATAGCATCCACGGCATAAGGAATGCTAATTTGCCGCAGTTTTTGCAAAGCATTGTCTTTCAAAGTCTGTCCGGTTTCTTTTAAGGCTCCTTTGAAACCTATATCTTTTAAGGATTTTAATTGGATGTTTTCGGGTAGTATTTTTTTTATTTCAGCTACTTTATGGGGATTTTGAGTTGCCAAAACAAGATCAGTCGGGACTTGAGCAAAAAATCTTTCGAAATAATAATAGGCTAAAATGATTATTCCCAAAGCTATGGCAACCAAAACTAAATACTGTTCCAGGTTTTTACCGGTTAAATGTTGAGCTAGCCCTTCTGTGGTATCCATATCAGTAAATTGTGCAGTGAAAAAGGCAGTTCCATTCAAAAGCATATGAATAAGGATAGGATAAAACAAACTTTTTGTTTTCCAATAAATATAGCCTAACAGAAGCCCCAAGACCGTAGCATATAAGAATTGCCAAGGGTTTAAATGGAAAATACCAAAAGCAATAGCCGACCATAAGATGGCCGTATAAGGGGCATGTTTTTTGAGGAGTGCTTTTAAAATAATCCCTCTGAATAATGTTTCTTCAAGAATAGGAGCTGCTACAGCTACCATTAAGAATCCGGCAATTTGATGGTTAAAAATACTTGACATAGTTTCATTTAAGGCATCAAATAGCTTTTTCCAAATTCCGGTAGGCTCCGGTAACAGGAAGATTGTAAATTCACCTACAATTAAAAAGGCATAAGCCACAATTATGATTAGGGGCAATAGCGTCCAATAAGCCGGTTTATAATTGAGATGATCTTTGCGATTAAAGCTGCGTCTGGTTGCCCAAATAGTTAAATACATTGGAATGGCATAAGCCAACAGCATGCCCCAAGCACTGAGTGATTTTGGCGTCCAAGTTTGCATCAAACTAAAGGGCATAGAGAAAATGATAAAAAAAAGCATAATCAGTGCAAAATGCCAGAAAGTGGGGAAAGTTTTTTTCATATTAATATTATAGTGTTAAACATGATGGTAAGGATGATGGTTTAAAATGGCTAAGCCACGATACAACTGTTCCATAAAAATCAAACGAACCAATTGATGTGAGAACGTCATTTGGGACAAAGCTATTTTAAAATCGGAACGTTTATAAACGGCTTCTGAAAAACCATAAGGACCACCAATGA
>WGDF01000075.1 GCA_015493405.1 Flavobacteriaceae bacterium | reverse complement strand
TCCGTCCCGATACCTTTATAGCTGATAGAAGGATTGCCACAGACCGGACATAAAACAGGCGCTTCTATTTGATAACCGCAATAATGACATTTGAGTTTGTGTTGGTGTTTATGCAAAGTCAGGCTGACATCGCAGTGCGGACATTCCATGACATGACCGCAATCTTCGCATTGCGCAACAGGTGCATAGCCCCGTCTGTTTTGAAAAACAATGACTTGTTTTTTCAGGTTTAAGGTTTTTTCGATTTCTTCTAAAACAGCATCAGAAAAATTGCCTTTAGTGCGTTTGCGCCGCAGGGCGTCTTTCAAATCAACAATTTGAATGTCAGGTAGTTGAACGCCACCGTATCGTTCAGATAAACGGACTAAGTCGTAGCGTTGCCGTTGGGTATTGAAATAAGTTTCTATACTCGGTGTGGCAGAACCCAATATAACAGGTACTTGATGTATTTTGTGCAGTAAAACGGCTAAATCCCGTGCTTGGTATCTGGGCGCCGGTTGTATTTGCTTGTATGAGGTTTCATGTTCTTCATCCACTATAATCAGGCCCAAATCTTGAAAAGGTAAAAAAATGCCCGATCGGGCAGCCAAAATGATTTTAGCTGTGGCTTGTTTATGTAAAACGTTAATCCAGACTTCCCGTCGCTCTTGTTGCGAATAGCGCGAATGATAGACGGATATTTCATTACCGAATATTTTGGTCAAGCGTTGGACCAGTTGTGTGGTCAAGGCAATTTCGGGAACCAGGTATAAGACTTGTTTTCCTTGTTTAAGAGCAGCTTCAATCAAATGAATATAAATTTCTGTTTTACCACTGGAAGTTACGCCATGTAACAAAACCGGTTTCTGAGCTTGAATTTTGTTTGTAATTTCTTTTAAGACGAGCTGCTGGTTAGGAGATAAAGCCTTTATTTTTTCAGAAGCAGCTTCAAAATTAATACGATTGATATTGGTTTGCATTTCAAACAATATACCTTTATCTATTAAGGCTTTTAAGGATGATAATCCTGCTCCGCTTTGGGTTAATAATTGTTTTTTGAGCACCGGATGACCTTGGCGTTGTAAACTAAAAAATTTCAGTAAAATTTGGCGTTGTTTTTCAGCTCTTTGACTCAGATTTTCAAATAAAGTATTGAGATTTTTACCTTGCCAAGCTTCCGATAATTGGAGATAAGTTTCCGTTTTCGGTTTGTATTTTTCTTTAACTTCTTGTAAGCTTTTTACCAAGCCTTTTTTCATAAGAAGATTGATTATATTAAATATATTCTTTTGATTAAAAAGCTCTTGCAAAACTTTAATATTGACCATTTTTTGCAATTGTAAGGCTTCTATAATCAAATATTCATCATCAGATAAGACTTCGGCATCGGACAGAGCGGTTTGATTGAGCATCAGAAAAGTTTCACTTTCGAGCATAAACGAGGCGGGAAGGGCTGCTTTGATTACTAGACCTAACGGGGTCAGGTAGTAGGCCGAAACGAATTGAAACAATTCCCATTGAAAATCATTTAAAATAGGCTGATTATCAATTATATGTAAGATAGGCTTGGTATCATAATGCAAAGGTTTATTATGGTGTTTTTTATAGACAATGGCCGTTTGTAAGCGCTGTTTTCCAAAATGAACAGCTACCCGCATACCCTTTTTTAAAAAATCAAATTCTTTTGAATTAACTTCATAAGTAAAATTATGCCATAAGTTTAAAGGCAAAACGACATCGATATAATATTTGTCTTGATTTTCCACTTTTTAAAATCAGGCAAAAGATTGAAGCATAATCAGGTTGTGATAAACACCTTCATGTTGCATCAGTTCTTTATGTGTGCCTATTTCCACAATTTCCCCTTTGTGCATAACGATAATTTTATCTGCGTTTTTAATAGTCGATAAACGGTGGGCAATGACGACGGAAGTCCTATTGTTCATCAACTTATCTAAAGCATCTTGCACCAATTTTTCCGATTCTGTATCTAAGGCGGAAGTTGCTTCGTCTAAAATCATCACCGGCGGATTTTTGAGTATGGCACGCGCAATATTTAAACGTTGTTTTTGACCACCCGACAGACGGTTGCCACTATCGCCAATATTCGTATCGTAGCCTTTGGGCAGTTCCATAATAAAATTATGGGCATTGGCTATTTTAGCAGCTTGTATAACCTCATCCATCGTGGCTTTGGGTTTGGCTAAGGCAATATTGTTCCGGACAGTGTCATTGAACAAAATAGAATCTTGCGTCACCAAGCCCATTAAGCTGCGTAATGATTTTTTGGTCATATCACGAATATCAATGCCGTCGATTTTAATGGCACCTTCATTCACATCATAAAAGCGCATTAACAAGTTAGCGATGGTGGTTTTACCACTACCGGATTGTCCCACGAGTGCCAAGGTTTCACCTTTATTGATCTTAAAACTGACATCTTTTAAGACATTTACCTCTTCATATCTGAAATTGACATGATCAAAATCAATAGCTTTATCAAAACTTTGTTTGCGGATGGCATCAGGCTTGTCAACCAACGGATTTTTTGCGTCTAAAATATTGAATATTCTTTCGACGGAAGCCATACCTTTTCTAATGGTATAACCGGCGCGTGCTATTGACTTTGCAGGGGTTAGAATATTATATGCCAACGCGATAAAGGTCAAAAAAACAGCCGGTTTCAATTCTTTATGAAGGACCATGCTGCCCCCAAACCACAAAATGACAACGATAACCAGCACCCCCAAAAATTCACTGACCGGATGGGCCAAATTTTGTCGGTTGACTAAACGGTTATTGGCTTTAAAAATGTTGTAAGTCATCCGCTTAAATTTGTCGGTAAACAATTTTTCGGCATTAAATCCTTTGATAATTTTTAAGCCGGTTAAGGTTTCTTCTATATGAGACAAGAAAATACTGACATAACGTTGTACGGTATGAGAATCTTTTCGCAATTGCTTGCCAATCAATGAGATGAGAAATCCGGCTATAGGCGTAAAGACAAATATAAAAAGCGTTAGTTTAAAATTTAGAAACAGCATAGTAATGACCGAAAATAATATGGTCAAAGGTTCACGGACAATAATTTCCAATATAATTAAAGAAGCCCATTGCACTTCAACAACATCCGAAGTCATTCGGGTAATGACATCACCTTTACGTTTTTCCGAGTAAAATGAAATAGGGAGGCTGATAATTTTCTCATACATATCATTACGCATATCTTTTAGAATGCCATTACGCAAAAATGTCATAAAATAAAGTGCTAAATAATTGAATACATTTTTGAGTAATATGATAACGATAATGAGCACCATAATAGCCGTCAATGCTCCGACAAAGCCATGATTATTGATATAATTGACCCAATAATAATCAAGATAAGCATTTAGAAATTGCTTGATGTGACTGATACCGGTCCATACCGGTTTAATCACGCTATGGCGTTTTTCTTCCTTAAACAAGATTTCGAGTAGTGGAATAAAAACAATAAATGCCAAAGTTGAAAACAAGGCGAAAAAAACATTGCTTAAAATGCTCAGAATAGCTTGTTTCTTATAAGGTTTGATGTATTTTACAAAGGTTTCTTTAATACGATTATCCATGCAATTATAAACTTAAATCTTTTTTGATACGATTTATTTTGGCATCCAATTCTTTTTCGACAGCTTTGTAATTTTTAAGCTCATCAAGAGGTTGGTGTACGCTAAAATAAAATTTAATTTTGGGTTCGGTACCACTGGGTCGCATGGCAATTTTACTGCCGTCTTCGGTGTAAAAAATTAAGACGTTTGAAGGTTCAACATCCAGTGTTTCTTCTATGGCTTTCGGTATATTTTTAGCGATTGAAGTTTTGTAATCTTCTATGCGTACCACCGGAGAACCATCAAATGATTGTGGTGGATTTTCTCTGAATTCAAACATCATTTTTTTAATCAATTCCTGGCCTTCAATACCTTTTTTAACTAAAGAGACCAAAGCTTCCTTGTAAAAATCGTGTTCGAGATATAATTTTAGCAACTCTTCAAAGAATGAACTGTTATTTGACTGGGCTTCTGAGGTAATTTCAGCAGCTAATAGGCCTGATGTAATGGCATCTTTATCGCGAACAAAGTCGCCAACCATATAGCCGAAGCTTTCTTCGCCACCGCCTATAAATTCTTGTTTACCTTCAGCTTCGCGAATCATTTTTGCAATCCATTTAAAACCGGTTAGTCCAACTTTAACTTCAACTTTTTCTGCCGCTCCAATTTTTTTAACCATATCGGTTGACACAATTGTAGAGCCTATAAATTCGCGTCCTTTAAGCTTGCCTTGTTCGCGCCATTTTTTAATCAGAAAGGCATCCATCATAGCCATAGTTTGATTACCATTGAGCAAGCGCATTTTACCATCAGGTTCTCTGACAGCGACAGCAATACGATCAGAATCGGGGTCAGTTGCTAAAATCAAATCAGCTTTAATTTTATCAGCTTCTTTAAGCGCTATGGTAAAGGCTTCGGGTTCTTCCGGATTGGGAGATTTAACGGTTGAAAATTCAGGATCCGGATTCATTTGTTCTTTGACGATATGGAAATCGGAAAATCCGGCCCGTTTCATGGCTTCGGGCATCAGCTTGATAGAAGTGCCATGTAAAGAGGTAAATAAAATCTTGACATTGCTACGATCGTGAGCATCAAAAGTGCCATGAGCTACTGAGGCTTTCAGAAAAGCATCGTCTAATTCCTTGCCGACATAGGTGATAAGTGATTCATCGGGCGTAAATTTTATTTCATCAAATTTAACCTTATTGATTTCAGCAACAATTTCCAAATCTTGAGGTGGCACAATTTGAGCCCCATCGCTCCAGTAAACTTTGTAGCCATTGTATTCCGGTGGATTGTGAGAGGCTGTCAAAACAATACCGGCATCAGTACCTAAGTAGCGCACGGCAAATGACAATTCGGGTGTCGGTCTGAATTCGGAAAACAAATAAGCTTTGATGCCGTTGGCCGTTAAAACATCGGCAACGAGTTTGGCAAATTCTTTACTATTATGTCGGACATCATAATTGATAGCGACACTTTTTTCTTTTTTATCGGAGACCCTATTGATATAGTTTGCCAGTCCTTGTGTATTACGGCCTAAAGTATATTTATTGATACGATTGGTGCCGGCGCCCATAATGCCCCGCATACCGCCGGTGCCGAATTCTAGATTTTTGTAAAAACTATCTTCCAATTTTTCAGGATTGTTTGCGATCATATCGCGGACTTCTTTTTGAGTAGCCGGATCAAAAGGCGCTTTGGTCCAAGCTTTTGCTTTTTGTAAGGTGTCGTTATTCATTTTTGTAATGTTTTAGTGGTCAGATGTTATAGTTTTTTCTGATAAGCCAATTGCCAAATAATTTGAAAAACGAAACGGGTGCGTTTTTCTAAAATATCATAACTGACTTTATCAGGAGTATCCGTAGGCTTGTGGTAATCGGCATAATCGCTGGTGCCATAATAGTAGATAACCGGCAGTTTTTTTTTCATAAAATAATAATAGCCCGATTGTTCGACCAGCGGTTTAAATTTAAGTGTCATATAATTATTATAAGACTGCATTTTTTTTATATTGGTTTTAAAACTCTCTTTTTGGAAACCGTTAAAAGCTATATTGATAGGGTAAAAATCCGTTATTTCTTCATCCTCTTTTAAATCTCGGATACGTCCCAATTTGTCCAGTTCAATCACAGCCACGGTTTTATCCAAAGGAATTACAGGATGCTTGATATAAAAACGAGCGCCTATCATATCTTGTTCTTTACCCGAAAAATTCATAAAAACAAGATTACGACGGGGTACAAAGCCGGAATCTTTAGCCGCATTGAAGGCTTCGGCTATTTCAAAAGAAGCGGCTACACCGGAGGCATTGTCATTGGCCGAAGGATAAATTTCACCATCATGTTTACCTTGCCCGTCATAATGGCTTAATATGATAATGTATTCATCGCTTTTTGGCGCACCTTCTAAAATGCCGATGACATTACTCCCTTCGATAATATCGTTGTTATTGCGATAAGTCAAACGAATAGGGACGCTGTATTTGCGTGTTTTTTTGGTGTATTCAATATCTTGAGGGCGGTCGTATCCGGTAATATCCGTAAAAATATCTTTATTGATAAAAAAGTCATAAACAGAGTCTTTTTTGACGGATATTTCCAGTTGTTTTTTTTCGAAATGTTTTTTAAAATTATTCCAAAAATAATCGTGGTTTTGAGGATCATAATACAACATAGCTTTAGCGCCATGTTTCATAGCGGCATTGCGTCGCAGAATGTAGGCTTTTATGGGATCGCTGCTCCAAACAGAAGGCAAGGAACGTCCCGTATAAGGATCGACTTCATTGGAGATGATGTAGTTACCATATTGATCTCGCGGTTCACCGCCTGCCACTAAAACAATTTGTCCTTTGACATCCTGATAGGCATAATCATTATATTTGGGATCTTCAATGCCGTATCCGACATAAATGACTTTGTTATCTTCGAGGTCGATGCTATCATGCGGAAAAAAAGAGATGAAATCCTTTCCATATTGGTAAGCTTTGCGATCAGTTTCTAAAACAACCATAGGTTTGTCATTTTCGGCAGCTGTATATTTCTGAAAATAGCCGTCCAATTCCTTAGGAAACATCAGATGTTGATCCAAAAAGAAATCCCATATATATTTGGCTGCTTTTTTTCCGCCGCGTTTGCCGGTTTCACGACCTTCCATAGTCGAATCGGCTAAATTGTAAACGTGGTAATCCAAGTCTCTAGCCGTGATGGTTTCAGCAAAAATTTCGGCTAAAGTTGGGGTGTGTTTTGATTTTGTTTTTTCCTTTTTTTCTTCCACGCCATACTTTTGACGCAATTCTTTTTTCTTAGAACCACAAGAATAAATACTCAAGAAAAGAATCCCGGTAATGACAAAAAATCTTAATTTCATAAAATAAAAATTAGAACTTACAAATATACGGATAATTTAATTATCAAAGTGTCGATTAATCAGGCTTGATGTTTGGTAGATTTTAAAACTATTAACCGGTGGTTTTACTGTTCGTTTGAGTCAGTCTTACATTTATTATGTTTATATAGGTAATCAGCCTATTTTTTTAGATTTTAGATTTTTAAAATTCCTTAATCAATAATAAATTTGCACGTCTTAAAATGCTTTTTATAATGTTTTGTCATTCAAAAAAATATTCATAAATTTGCAGACCGTTTTAGAATCGAAATATTAATCGAAAATTGAATGACAGTGAATACATTAAGTTACAAAACAATTTCAGCAAATGACAAGACCGTTAACAAAGAATGGGTTCTTGTTGATGCAGAAGGACAGACATTAGGTCGTTTGGCTTCAAAAGTTGCCAAGATGATCAGAGGAAAACACAAACCGAATTTTACCCCCCACGTTGACTGTGGTGACAATGTTGTGGTAATCAATGCAGAGAAAATTGTATTGAGTGGCAACAAATGGCAAGATAAGGTTTATGTAAGACATACCGGATATCCCGGTGGAAGACGTGAAATAACAGCAGAAGAAATGTTGGTCAAACATCCGATTCGGTTGGTTGAGCATGCTGTTAGAGGGATGTTGCCCAAAAATAAATTGGGAGATAAGATTTATAAAAATCTTTATGTATATGCCGGTGCAGCGCATCAACAAGAAGCACAAAAACCTAAAAAAATTGATTTAAACGAATTTAAATAATGGATACAATTCATACTATAGGAAGAAGAAAAACATCCGTAGCGAGAGTTTTCTTAAATGAAGGAACCGGAAAAATTGTAGTTAATGGCAAGGAATTGGCAGCATACTTTACAGTGCCGGCCCACCTAAAAGCCGTAATGCAACCTTTTGCTGTAACTGATACCGAAGGTAAATTTGATATTAATGCAACCATTAAAGGTGGTGGGATTACCGGACAAGCTGAAGCTTTTCGCTTGGGTATTGCCAGAGCATTGGTTGAGGTTAATCCGGAATTCAAACCTTTATTGAAGAAAGAAAAACTCATGACCAGAGATCCGAGAATGGTAGAACGTAAAAAATACGGACAACCTAAAGCTCGTAAGAAATTCCAATTCTCTAAACGTTAATTTATTACCAATTTAATCTGTTCTTAGTTTAGCATCCAAATAGATCCCGAAATGATCTATTGCTAATTTTACGGAACGTAAACTAAAAAAATAAAAAATGAAAAAAGTAGATATTCAAGAATTATTAAATGCAGGTGCCCACTTTGGTCACTTAACCAAAAAGTGGAATCCTAATATGGCGCCATACATCTATGGCAAAAAAAACGGTATTCACATCATCAATTTATATAAAACGGCAGCTAAAATAGAAGAAGCGCAAAATGCTTTGAAACAAATTGCTTCCGCCGGTAGAAAAATTTTATTTGTTTCTACTAAAAAACAAGCCAAAGAAATCATTGGCGAAAAAGCAAAAAAAGTCAATATGCCTTATATTGCCGAAAGATGGCCCGGTGGTATGTTAACTAACTTTGTAACTATCAGAAAAGCCATCAAAAAAATGGCGGCTATTGATAAAATGAAAAAAGATGGCACTTTTGAAACTTTATCTAAAAAAGAACGATTGCAAACAGATCGATTAAGAGCTAAGCTCGAAAAAAACTTAGGTTCCATAGTCGATATGACCCGTTTGCCTGCCGCTTTAATCGTAGTTGATATCAATAAAGAACGCGTAGCTGTTGCAGAGGCCAACAAATTAGGTATTCCGGTTTTTGCGATGGTCGATACCAATACTGATCCGCGTAAAGTAACTTATCCGGTTCCGGCTAATGACGATGCGTCTAAATCTATCGATTTGGTTTTGGAATATTTAACCGATGCTATTGCTGAAGGTTTGGCCATTAGAAAAGAGGAAAAGGAAAAAGCCAAAGCCGAGAAAGAAGCGGCTAAACAAATGGCTGAAAAAGCTGAGATTGTTGAAGAAGTCATTGTAGAAGAAGTGGCTACTGAAGCTGAAGCCCCCAAAGAAGACCAATAAATAGTTTTAATAATCTAAAAAAATACAGAATTATGGCAGATATTAAAGCCGCAGATGTAAAAAAATTAAGAGATATGACCGGTGCCGGCATGATGGATTGCAAAAAGGCATTGGTAGAAGCAAATGGTGATTTTGATGAAGCAATTGCCATTTTGAGAAAAAAAGGTCAAAAAGTTGCTGCTAAAAGAGCAGACCGCGAATCATCAGAAGGCGTTGCCGTAGCACGTATCAATGATGATAACACAAAAGGTGTTGTTTTTACACTAAATTGTGAAACGGATTTCGTCGCTAAAAATGATGATTTTGTCGATTTGGCCAACAAAATGGGTGATATCGCTTTGAACTATAATAATAAAGAAGAATTTTTGGCTGCTCCTTTTGAAGGCGCTACCATCAATGATAAAGTGATAGAGCAAACCGGTGTGATTGGAGAAAAAATCGAAATTGGCGAATTTAAATCATTAGAAGCACCTTTTATTGGTTCTTATGTGCACGCCAATAATAAAATCGCTTCTTTGGCCGGTTTATCAAAAGCTTTCGATAAAGCATCTGAAGTAGCGCGTAATATCGCTATGCAAGTTGCTGCTATGAAACCTTTGGTGTTGAGTTACAAAGATTTTACTCCTGAGTTTTTAGAAGCAGAAACTGATGCGCGTATTGCTGCTATTGAAAAGGATAATATAGAGTTGGGCCGTTTGGGTAAAACCCTTAAACATGTCCCTAAATATATCTCCAAAGCACAATTGCCCGATGAAGTAATAGCACAAGCTAAAACTGATATTGAAGCAGAATTAAAAGCTGAAGGAAAACCTGAAAAAATCTGGGATCGTATTGTCCCCGGTAAATTGCAAAGATTTATCGACGATAATACAACTTTGGATAAAGAAGCTTGCTTGCTGGATCAAGATTATATCAAAGATGGTAATATGACTGTTAATGATTATGTCAAAAGCATTGCTGAAGATCTTGATGTTACAGGATTTCAAAGAGTTGCTTTAGGCGACTAAGTTTTTCTACTAAAATATACAAAACCGGTTGTTTAACAGCCGGTTTTTTTTATGGCTTTATTTTTGTTGTGTATAGTGCGGAAATTGCAAGCTTTGACATTATTCAATAACCTTGTGAAACGGACTTATTTTGGGCTGTTCTATTCTCTAAAATAATTGTAAATTTGTTCTTATCAAAAAATGCATTTGTGAAATCCTATTTTTTAATCTTTTTATTTTTTTCAGGTTTTTATTTGTCTGCTCAAATAAAACATGGTGGCGTTCTTGATTCTCACGGGACACGTGGTGTCATCAATCCGGATAGTATTTCACATCAAAAAGATAGTTTACGATCAAAAGTTCCGAAATTACCGGCAACAGACTATAAAATTTTTACACTTTCAAATGACACTATCAGTGTCGATACCACTTTAAGCATTAGACGTTACTATAGATTTAATCCGCAATTTAGAGATGATTTTGCTTACTTGTGTTTTCAAAATATGGGTCAAGCTTTGACGCGGTTAACTTTGGAGGTACAGGCACAAGATTTATTGGGCGGTTTTGTAGCTACTTCCAAATTGGCTGATGATTGGCATCATACGCAAATACCTTTTTTTAAAACGCCAACGCCTTATTCCGATTTAAGTTATATCAATGGCATTTCGCAAGGTCAATTTGTCAATGCCGTTTTTGCGACCAATATTAATTCACAGCTCAATATAGCAGCCGGTTACAGGGGATTGAGCTCTTTGGGATTTTACCAAAGAAGTATCGTCGGAAGTGGCCGGTTCTTTGGTGATTTAAATTATCAAAACAAGAGTGGCCGTTACAAGCTCAAAGCTTATTATTATACTTTTGAAAAGACAAATGATGAAAATGGTGGCCTTAAAGATCCATCTCAATTTGAAACAGGCAGTTCGGATTTTGCCGACCGTAGTCGTATCGAAGTGAATTTGTCGGATGCCCAAAATCAGCTTAAAAAGAGACGTCTTTTTATTGGGCAATCCTATGGTATTTTAAAAAATAAGTTTTCTCTCCTAAACAGATCCGTTTATCAAAGTCAACAGTATCGTTTTACACAAGATAAACCGAATGATATATTGGGACACAGTTCTCAAGTTAACAGCAAATTTCAGGATAGTGTATCCTTGAAAACCTTTGAGAATTTTGCCGGTTTACAATTTAAAATTCATAAAATACAATTGGAAAGTGGTCTGCGTTTTATCTATCAGAATTATAGTTTTGACAGTATCAAACAGTTGAATGGGCGTGTTTTACCCCAATCTTTGATTTATAAAGACCTTGCTTTGGATTCTAAATTACAGGTGCAATTGGGGCGTCTATCCGTTAAAGGTCAATTGAATATTGGCGTAACCGATAATATAGCCGGCTATTTTTTGAAAGGTGATTTCATTTACACATTACCCCGAAATTTTGTCTTGAGTGGCCAATTTAAAAGCGTATCAAAGCGACCTGATTTTAAATATATACTTTATCAAAGTGCCTATGATAAATTTAATTGGTATGAACCGTCTTTTAAAAATGAGCTTATACAACAATTGAAAGCGCAGTTATCTCATAAAACTTATGGTAAATTGTCTTTGAATCAAGTAGTAATCAATAATTATACATTTTTTGGCCGGGATTCACTGCCGCAACAAGATGCAACAGGCCTAAAATATGCGGCTTTAAAATATAGTAACGATTTTTATTATAAGCACTGGGGCCTATCGGCCGATATTTTATTTCAAAAAGTCTTATCCGGTGAAGATTTAGTTTCTATACCTTCTTATATTTTACGGTCGACGCTGTTTTATTCACATTATTATTTTCAACACAATTTGTATGTTCAAACCGGTGTTACAGCCAAATATTTCGAAGCCTTTTACGCGCGGTCATATAATCCGATTGTGGCAGATTTTAATGAACAGCGTTTTCAAAAAATAGGCGCCTATCCTTTGATTGATTATTTTATTAACTTTAAGATTAAACGCTTTCGATTTTATTTTAAACTTCAGCATGTCAATGCTTTACTCAATAAAGATACGCCGGATTATTATGTCGCACCTTTACAACCTTATCGTGATTTTAATATCCGTTTCGGCTTAAGATGGATTTTTTTTAACTGATAAATATTAGTTTTTCGGAGTTGCCGGCGGTCATTTATTTGGTATAATCATTTAACTCGTGCCGGTAATTATTAGTGGTCATAATTTTGAGTAAATCAGATTCAATATTTTTCATCGGATATTCAATAATGCGTCCTTTTTCTTGCCCGTTTTTATAAACAATGATTGTCGGAACCCGAATAATTTTATATGTTTTAGCGGGTTTGTAATATTTATATTGCCGTGGCACACAGTAAATCAAGGGTTTTTTGTTGTAATTGGCTGCATCTAAAACTTTAAACAAGACCGGCACTTGTTCTTGACTATCGCCACACCAAGTCCCCATCAAAATGACCAATTTAAAATTATTAATGACCGGTTTTAAGGCGGCAACCACAGTGGCATCAGGGCGGTAATCTCTATAATTGGCATCAAACCATTCGTTGTAAGGCTTGTGTTCAAAATCAGATCGTTGCGCTTTGCC
>WGDF01000074.1 GCA_015493405.1 Flavobacteriaceae bacterium | reverse complement strand
TATCATATTTACAAATAAAAACTTCATTAAAATTGAATAGCATCAGCATACAATTTTTTCATATATTTGTTAGCTTAAAGCCGACTATGATGAAGCAACCAACCGATTACACGACTGAAGAACAAGTGCAGATTAAAACTGCATTTGACGACTTAATGCATTCTACTTATCAAAAAATTGATAAAGAAGAACGAAAATTGGTTAAAAAAGCTTTTAAAGTTGCTTATGAAGCCCATGACGGTCAGCGTCGCAAGTCCGGTGAACCTTATATTTTTCATCCTATTGCCGTAGCCAAAATCGTTGCAAAAGATATTGGCTTGGGAGGCATTTCCATTGCTTCGGCCCTACTCCACGACACCGTTGAAGATACAACAATCAAGCATGAAGATATTTACGACATGTTCGGTCAAAAAATAAGCCGCATTGTTCGTGGACTAACCAAGATCAAACAACTCAAACAAGATAAAGATCTATCGCTTCAAGCCGAGAATTTCCGCAAAATGATTCTAACTCTTAATGAGGATGTCCGTGTCATTCTCATCAAAATTGCCGATCGCTTGCACAATATGCAGACTTTAGGGAGTATGCCTAAACCCAAACAGGAAAAAATCGGTTCTGAAACCCTTTATATTTATGCTCCTTTGGCCCACAAATTAGGCCTGTATAACATCAAAACTCAACTTGAAGACTTAGGCTTAAAATATACAGAGCCTGAAATCTACAAAGAAATTGAAAATAAAATAGAAGAATCAAAAGAAGAACAAGAACACTATATTGAAACTTTTTCTCATGTCATAAAGGATTCTTTAAAAAAGGAAGGCCTGAATTTTGAAATTATAGGACGTTTTAAATCTATTTTTTCCATTTACAGAAAAATGCGTACCAAAAAGGTCAGTTTTGAAGAAGTTTATGACAAATTTGCTATTCGGATCATTTATAAATCAGATTATGCCAACGAAAAGTTTTTGGCTTGGAAAATTTATTCTATTGTAACAGACCACTTTAAACCCAATCCCAGCCGTTTGCGAGATTGGATTTCACACCCTAAATCAACCGGTTATGAAGCCTTACACACGACTGTTATGGGGCCCGAAAAAAAATGGGTGGAAGTGCAAATACGTTCCCAACGTATGAATGAAATCGCCGAAAAAGGTTATGCCGCACATTACAAATACAAACATGGCGACAATGAAGAAATCGGTATTGAAGGCTGGCTTAACAAACTCAAAGACTTACTCGAAAATCAAGATGATAGTGCCATTGATTTTATAGAAGATTTTAAATTAAATCTGTTTGCCAAAGAAATATTTGTTTTAACCCCTGATGGCGATATTATTTCACTTCCCAAAAATTCAACCCCTCTTGATTTTGCTTATGCCATTCATACTGAAGTCGGGGCACATTGTCGCGGGGCCGTCGTAAACGGCAAATTGGTACAACTCAACTATCCCTTACGCAGTGGAGATGTGATCAAGATTATCACTTCAAGTACACAAAAACCCAAACGAAATTGGCTTGATTTTGTCGTTACCGGAAGAGCCAAGACCAAAATTAAAGCCTATCTCAAACAGGAACAAAATGAGATTATAGATGAAGGTAAAGAAATTTTGCAGCGCAAACTCAAGCAAATCAAAATCAAATATAACGAAACAACCGTCAATAATTTAGTGAACTTTTTCAACCTCAAAACCAGTCAAGATTTATATTATAATGTTGGTGCCGGTATCATCGACAATAAAATGTTGAAAAATTTTGCTTCGGCCCGTTCCAATGTTTTATTTGATTTTTTTAAGAAGAAATTACGCCGAAAACCTTCGGGTTTTCAAGTGACCAAAGACGATGTAACGCTTAATTATGATACCATCGTTTTTGGCCCTGATGAACAACAACTCGACTACACTTTGGCCAATTGCTGCAATCCCATTCCGGGAGATGAAATTTTTGGCTTTACCACCATCAATGAAGGTATTAAAGTCCATAAAAAAAGTTGTCCCAATGCTTTGAGTCTCCATTCCAACTATGCTTACCGTATTTTATCAGCCCGTTGGATAGATTCGACCAAGCACGATTTTATTGTTTATCTTAAAATTTCAGGATTTGACCGCCCGGGTATGGCCAAAGATATCACCCGACTTATTACCGATGACGAACAACTTGATATGAAAAAAGTGAATCTCAAAGCTCAAGGCGGTGTTTTTGAAGGAGATATCTCTTTATACATTAAAAATACCGACCATCTCAAACAGGTCATTAAGGATATTAAGAGTATTGAAGGCATCGAAAACGTCAATCGTATCGAAAAATTTTAAAATAAATCTGTATCTTTATCGTTTATTATCTAAACGCAATTTATGAGAGTTCTGTTTCTGTCTATATCTATGTTTTTAAGCTTTTTATTACAAGCTCAAATCGGAGGTCAGGCCACTTTTAAATTTTTGAATTTATCCATATCTGCCAAACAGGCAGCATTGGGCGGTAAAATTTATACCGGATTGAAACAGGATATTTTTCAACCGGCTTTTAATCCCGCTACTCTGGACTCTAGTCTTGAAAATCATTTGGGTGTTAATTACACCGATTATCTGAGCACGATTAACTATGGAAATATAGCTTATGCCGGACATTTTAAACATTTGGGAACCGTGTATGCTGCTATCACATACGTTAACTATGGCACTTTTGATTTTGCCGATGTCAATGGCGAACGAAACGGCACATTCGGCGCCTCCGAAGGCGCTTTGATATTAGGTTATGCCTACCAAATTCCCCATTCCAATTGGCACATTGGCAGCAATATTAAATTTATTTTATCAGCCTTGCAAAATTATACGGCAACAGGCGTTGCTTTTGATTTCGGCCTCTTATACCAAAATAAAACGCAGGGTATTGCTACCGGTTTAGTCGCACGAAATACCGGTTGGCAACTTTCCACCTATCAAGGAACACGAGAAGCATTACCCTTTGAAATAGATTGGAGTTTTTCAAAAACCTTTTTGCATGCCCCTTTTAAATGGTTTGTAACTTTTGAAAACTTACAAAATCCGAAAATTGCCTTTGTCAATACGGCTCATAATACACAAGACCCAAACGGTAACACTATACAAGAAAACATTTCAATAACCGATCATATTTTTCGGCACCTGATCGTCGGGCTTGAATTATTTCCACGAAAAAGATTCAATTTGAGAGCCGGTTACAATTTCAGGCGAGGAGCCGAACTCAGCCAAAAAGATGAACGATTTGGGAGTGGTTTGAATTTCGGATTCGGATTGCGTTTGAGAAAATTTGAAATCAATTATGCTTATAGCAATTATAATTATGCCGCCGGCTCAAACTTTATCAGTATTGTAGTCCATTTAAACGAATTTTAATTTATGAAGAAAGACATTATTATTGCCATTGATGGCCATTCCTCTACCGGAAAAAGCACCCTGGCCAAAGAAATAGCCAAAGCTCTAAATTATATTTATATCGACACCGGTGCTATGTATCGTGCTGTAGCTTATTATGCCTTGCAAAATAATTTAATATCTGATCAACATTTTGATAAAGCACAACTCATTAAAGATTTGGATCAAATCCATATCGATTTTAAGTATAACAAAGATAAAGGCTTTGCTGAAGTTTATTTGAACGGCCAAAATATTGAAAAAGAAATTCGGCAAATGACTGTCTCCAATTTTGTCAGTGAAATAGCAGCAGTGCCTGAAGTTCGTGAAAAACTGGTCGCACAACAACGTAAAATAGGCCAATCCAAAGGCATCGTAATGGATGGACGGGATATCGGATCCGTGGTTTTTCCGGAAGCCGAACTTAAAGTATTTATGACTGCTTCACCGGAAGTCCGGGCCAAACGCCGTTTTCTGGAACTTTTAGATCAAAATGAAGATGTCAGCTATAAAGCTGTTTTAGAAAATGTTCAAAAAAGAGACAAAATCGATTCTGAACGCAGTACTTCTCCGCTTATCAAAACAGAAGATGCCATCATTATAGATAATAGTAACCTCACGCGGATACAACAATTTGAAAAGCTTTTAAATTTGGCCAAAAAGAAATTAAAATCCTAAAAACCTTATAAATTATACCAACTATGATCACAACTACAACAGATTTTATTCCAAATAAAGAAATCGTCGAAATTCTAGGTGTTGCTCGCGGGAGCACTGTTCGTGCACGAAATTTTGGTTCCGATTTTATGGCCGGACTCAAAAACTTAGTCGGTGGCGAAGTCAGCGAATATACCAAACTGCAAGCGCATTCCAGAGAACAAGCACTCAAAAGGATGCTTGATGATGCCGAACAATTGGGCGCCGATGCCGTGATTAACCTACGCTTTACCACCTCTATGATTATGCAAGGTATGTCTGAAATTTTGGCTTATGGCACCGCTGTTAAAATAAAATAATGCCCTTTATAACATCATTTATGGCTTTTATACTCGGCTTGGCATTTTTAGTTTTATTGCTCTATGTCTTTATCAATCGCATCTATGAAAAAGAAGATTTTGAAGACCGAGATAATTAATTTTTCGATCTTATAGCTTTTCTCTATTTTTGTATCCTATGAAACTACAAGACTTTATCCGGTCGGTTATTGATTTACCTCAAGATGCCATGGCGGCCATACAACAGGCTTTTACAAAAATAGAAGTTCCAAAAGGCAGCAAAATCCTTAGACAAGGACAAACTTGTAAAAAACTCTTTTATCTTGAAAAGGGATTAGGACGAAGTTATTACTATAATGAAAAAGGGAAAGATGTTACCGTTTGGTTTTTTAGTGATGACAACATTATGGTTAGTGTCGAAAGTTTTTTTCAACAAAAACCCAGTCTTTACGATATGGAAATGTTAGAAAACAGCACCCTGCACTATATTACTTACCAAGATTTACAAAACCTGTTTGATCAATACCATAGTATAGAACGTTTCGGACGCCTTTTAGCCATTCAACTCCTCACTGATGTCGTTGAGAAACTCAATGCTATTCAGTTTCAAACAGCTAAAGAACGGTATCATTTTTTGATTCAAAAATATCCCGATATCGCCTATCGGGCGCCATTAGGCCATATCGCTTCATATTTGGGTATTACCCAAGAAACCCTCAGCCGCATTCGAGCTGAAATTTAATTATTTTTCTCAGCCTTTTCATTTTTTGATATAGGTCAAAAAATATACTGCTTTTCCACTTTACTTTTGCATCGGTTTTGACACTAAAACTTAGCAAAATGAAGAAAGAAAAAAATATATTGATCTTATGGGCCTTAATCCTTGGTTTGTTAACCACGGGACAAGCGCTTGCACAGACATTCGATCCTGCCTTAAATAGCTTGATTAAGCAAGCTATAAATAATGATCATCAAATAAAAATCAACGATTATAAAATTAAACAAAGTCAAATAGACCGGCAAAAAGCGTATCAAACATTTTTACCGAAATTGACTTTAAATGCGTCTTATACCAGATTAAATAATGATATTATTTTGGATCCGAAATTACAGCTTCTACTCAAAGGCACTGAAAAATTATTGATAAAAGAAGCAGTAGGAATCCCATTTAATGCCCAATTACCGCCGACCATTCCAATTGCCGATATCGCGCCTATACAAGATAAAAATATTTTCAAATCATCAGCTGATATTGAGTGGATTTTGTTTAGCGGCTTAGAAGCTACTTATGCCATTAAAGCCACCCGACATAAAGAAAAAGCATTGAACTATGCCGGCAAAATAGAACAAAAAAAATTGATTCGGAATGTTGTTAAAGCTTACGATCAATTGGCTTTGGTCTTAGCCTCTGAAAAAGTATTACAATCGGCTGAAAACCAACTAAAAGCACAAGAAAAAAGAGTGAAATCGGCTGTAAAGAACGGTTTGGCTATCAAAATTGATCTTAAACGAATTGATTTGGCCCGACAAAATTTAAATATCAAAAAGGCTGATGTTCAAAGAAAAAAACAATTGATTTGGGCAAAATTACAGC
>WGDF01000073.1 GCA_015493405.1 Flavobacteriaceae bacterium | reverse complement strand
GCGCCGATAATTTCGCCTTCGGGTTTGCCGATATGCACCAAACAAGATGAGATGGTTTGAATTAATATGGCATTAAAGGCTCCAAACCGACTTTTTAAGCCAAATAATAATATACCCCTGAAATAGAATTCCCAAGCGATATAATAGAAAATTACATAAGCCAATTCGTAATAAATAAGATGACTGCGGTCTTGTAATAATGATTTTGCCAAAGGATATTCAGAACGCACATCAGGCATTTTGGCGGCAAAAAAAATAGCGATAAAAATAACAGGAATCAAAACAGCCAAAATCTTTAGACCGGTTTTGTAATCTCCCAATCCCAAACCGAAATCTTTCAAACTTTTGCGCATGGCAAACTTCACATATAAAGCCGGTAAGACAAAAAACAAACCGAAAAACCGGATAAACTGATTGACACTTAGGTTTTGATCGGGCAAGAATCCGAAATCAAAATCGGGCTTAAAAAACCCGGGATATGCGTGATATCTGTATATGGTCAATAATACAGGGGCACTCAAGAGCAAGACATACGTGTGTATATCGCGCCAATCAAAATCTATTTGTTTTAATAATTTTTTCATTTTTTATATAATTTATCGACCGGAAATAAATGGCACAAAATATTTTTGATATAATTTATCATAATATTTTTCAGTTATAAAATAGGCAATCAAAACCCAAATGGTGCCCCCGATCATATCAATAAAATAATGGTAACGACAATAAATCAAAGATATTAAAATTCCGATAAGCACCGGCACAAAAAACCACAACCATTTTTTGCGGTATTGAGCCACCACAATAACGGTTGCCAAACTAATGGCCGTATGTAAACTCGGAAAAGCATCAAATTTGTTGTGTTCCAATGAGCTGATGGTATTTCTGATAATATCCGTCAACCAAAGTCCGTTAAGCGATGCTTTTTGTTGCATTTCCAAAACCGGATAATAACGGGGGCCCAGCGCCGGTACCAAAAAATATAGCAAATAGGCTCCATAATAAGTGATGAATATAAAAACCACTGCCTTATCCAATTCTTTAAATTTTTTATACCGATATAAATAAGCCAAAATAAATAAAGGCATCGGGAAATAAAAGAAATACAAAATATAAAGCAGTTCTGTCAAATAAGGATTGATAAATTGCTCAATCCAAACCGTAGGATTTACCCCCAGCAACCAATGGTCAATTTCGTAGAGCTGTTGGTCATAGACATGCGAATTGATATATGGCAAAACCAGATGAATGCCATCAAAAATCATGACTAAAAAAATGGCGGGATAAAACAATAAAAGATATTTCTGCCAAGAATTTTTGGTTTTTTGCGCCCGAATTTTGAGGATATAATATTGGAACAACAATAAACCGGACAGTAATAAAAAACCATGTAATTTATAAGCAGATACCCGAAAACTGATGATATAAAAAATGAAAATGGCTAACCAAAATATAAAGTTAACCACGTCCACCAGACTTAATTTTTTATGTAAATCCATAGGTCTTATCGCATCATATTAAAACTCCTTGGCATAAATACGGCGACGCATATGTTGCCGGTGTTCAAAGTTTTTAAACATTTGTAGTGAAGGCTTATTGTCCTCCAAAATATGGCTGGTAATGGCTTTGGTCACGCCATTATCAATACAAGCTTGCGTCATGTTTTCATAAAAAATAGCCGGCACACCCTTGCTATGATAATCCGGATGAACCGCATGTAACAGCAAGTCTATAGTGTCATTATAATACATGGCTTTGAGCAGATGAAACCAACCGAAAGGCAACATATTACCCTTGGCTTTTTGCATAGCTTTTGACAAGGATAAAAAGCCCAAACCAAAACCGATGAGTTTATCATTTTCATCAACCACCATTCCCACATATTTTGGATTGACCATATCGAAATACATTTTGGTGTAGTATTCAATTTGTTTTTGGGTCATCGGGACAAAACCATATAAGTTTTTGTAAGACAGGTTGATCAATTCAAACAATTGTTGTGCATAAGGTTTGATTTCCTTAGCACTTTTAAATTTTTTATATTTTAAACCGTATTTTTGTTGCACCAATTTGGAAATACGTTTAATTTTTTCGGGGACATCTTTGATATGTAAGTCCAGTTCCATTTGCAACCAATCCGTATCTTTGTGAAACCCTAAAGCTTCCATGGTTTTCGGATAATAGGGATAATTATAGATTTCTGCCTGCGTTGACAATTCTTCAAATCCTTCGACAAGCATCCCTTCCAAATCCATATCGGTGAAACCAAGCGGACCATGTATGCCGGTCATGCCTTGTTGTTTACCCCATTCAATAACCTTATTGAGCAAAGCATCGGCAACAGACTGATCTTCAACAAAATCTATCCATCCGAAACGCACATTTTTTTCATTCCAAGTTTCATTGGATTTATGATTGATAATTCCGGCAATACGTCCAACCATTTTACCATCTTTGTAAGCCAGCCAATATTTGGCATCGCAATATTCAAACGCCGGATTTTTATCTTTGTCTAGCGTTGAAACCTCAAAAGTATGTAAGGGCGGCACCCGATACGGGTTATTCTTATATAATTTATCGGGAAAGGAAATAAACTTTTTTAAATCTTTTTTTGACTGAACTTCTTTGATTTCAATTTGAGACATTTTATAAGGTATTAAAATTAAAAATCTACAGTTTTTTACTTGATTTAATCAAGCTGTCAATAGAGCGTTCAATTTGCGCTTTGGTATGAGTTGCCATCAAGGAATAACGCAAAATGGCTTTGCCTTTTTCAACAGCCGGATGTACCACCGGATTGACATAAACGCCATCTTTCAACATCAAAGTAGCCAGATGATAGGTTTTAATGTCATCGCCCACATGGATAGGAATAATAGGTGTGGTACTATGTCCTATATCAAAACCGTTGTCAAGCAAAAGTTTTTTGGCATAGTTAGTAT
>WGDF01000072.1 GCA_015493405.1 Flavobacteriaceae bacterium | reverse complement strand
GCACGAACAAAGCGGTTTCCGGTTCATAAGATAACACATTTTGAGCCATCAAACTGCGTTCCTGTTCCCTTACATAAGGCGGGTTGCTAATTATGATATCATAAGTCATTTTACATTGCCGCATTTTTAAAATATCACGCTGTTTAAACCGGATTGTAACCTGATTTAAATTTGCATTTTCACGGGCTTTTGACAAAACGGCTTCTGAAAAATCGACAGCTGTTATATCGGCTTGATTCAAATGAAAAGCCAAACTTATGGCTATGGCGCCACTTCCGGTTCCTATGTCTAAAATTTTCAATCCTGAAATATTTTGGTAATCCTTTAAAACCCAATCGACCAATTCTTCGGTTTCCGGACGGGGGATTAAAGTATGTTCATCGACCTTGAAAGGTAAACCGTAAAATTCTGTTTTGCCCATAATATATTGCCAAGGTTGGTGCTTTTTTAAGTTTGATAAGGCTTCTATCAGTTTTGCTCCGGAAACTGAAATATCAGGATTTAAGGCTACTTTCAATCGGTCTATTTGATAAAAATAAGATAGCAAGCTATAAAATACAGCTGAAATTTCATCGGGCTCATAAATAGGGCCTAACTGTGTCTGAAATTCTAATAAAATATCTTTGACTCGCATCAATGTTTATTAAGATTCTTTAATATCTGATGATGTATATTATCAGGACTTCGCGTAGCTTCAATAGATATGGCGTCACTAGGCAATAAATCGGTTAAAATAGGCCTTGCTTTCTCTTGAATATGAACAAAAGCACTTTGTTTTTCGGCAATATGATTGTCGGATTCATAAATAGAAATATCCTTTTTTCGTTTTAATATTTCAGCAATAGGCAAGTTCAAATAAAAAGTCCACTCGGGTACCGGATATTGCTGCTTCAAAAAATCCTTAAATGAAACCGGTGCTCCCATGGCTTGTTCTATAGCCCAATATTTATACCAGTAACCATCAAAAATAAGATAATCAGCCTCTGATTTTAAAGCTTTTTGATAAGCTTCATTGAAAGCATGAAAAACAAACAAAACACGACTGACCGGATGCAAATTGGCTACATATTGCTCCACCTTAGGTGGTTTTTGGTAAATGGTCCAAGCTTGAAATTCAGGGCGTTTGATGATATCCCATATAGATACAATTCTACTCTTGGGCAAAACTTGCGCTAATAATTGAGCCTGTGTCGTTTTGCCACAGCCATCCAATCCGGTAAGGCAAATATGCTTCATTACATAAAGATTTTTAATAAAAACAAAGCCGTAATAGGGATACTTAAATTATCCAAGCCTTTAAAAGAAACGGCTTCAACCAAAGTCAAAATTAATGCCGATGTTACAACGAATAAACCAAAGTCATTTCCTGAAAAATCAGAGGAAGGTAAAAACAAAACGATAATAAATAAACTAATGATAAAAAAAGTCAAAGAACCACCAAAAGATTTTTGATGCCCTTTAATCTTATAAATTCTTATAGGAAAACTTTGCCCTATTAAAGCGGCAGCAGGGTCGGCAAAGACCACTATAGCAAAAGGTATATAATAATAAATAGGATTTCCGGTAGCCTGAAAAATCAAAAAAAGAAACCAAGTAGTCCAAACAAAAAATAGTTCACCATAAGATTTTCTTTCTATTGAAAAGATAGATTGAAACCAACCCATTTTTTTTGAAAAATATAAAATAAAAGTAAAACTCAAAGTCAGCGCTAACACAACCCAATGATTATCAACGAATTTAGGATATGTCAATGCGACAATACCCGAACCGACATGAGCTATCTTTCGGGTCCATTCCGTATCTAATTTTAACCAACGATAGGCCATCTCGGCAAGTAACATCACCAAAATTAAAGCTATCGCATAAATCAAAAATATTTTTAAATCCGACATTTTATTATTTTTGACGAATATATAGAAAATTATTGTATTTTTAAATTTAAGTTAAAAGAGATTCCTACACTATCAAAGCGCTATAAGAATATGAACAGTTTTGGAAAAATATTTAAGTTAACCAGTTTCGGAGCTTCCCATGGTAAAGCAATCGGAGGGGTTGTAGATGGCATGTTACCCCAAGTAAACCTTGATTTAGAAGCCGTTCAATTGGCTTTAGATCGCCGGCGCCCCGGTCAATCCAAATTGACCACAAGTCGAAAAGAAAACGATCAAGTTACATTCTTGTCGGGTATTTTTGAAGGAAAAACTACGGGAACACCCATTGCATTTATAATTCAAAATACCAATGAAAAATCTCAAGATTATGATCATTTGAAAACAGCCTACCGGCCTTCACATGCTGACTTTACTTACGAGCAAAAATACGGACATCGCGATTATCGCGGCGGTGGACGCAGTTCAGCGCGTACTACAGCAAGTATTGTTGTCGCAGGTGCTTTGGCCCAACAAATCATTCCGGAAATTAAAATAAACGCTTATGTTAGTGCTGTCGGTGATTTACAATTGAGTAAAAATTATACCGAATTGGATTTGAATCAAATAGAAAAAACACCCATCCGCTGCCCTGATTTAGCTATGGCAGAAAAATTTATTGAAAAAATTGAATCCATTAAAAAAAACGGAGATACCATTGGCGGACAAATTACTTGCGTTGTTGAACATGTGCCGATTGGTTTAGGCGAGCCTTTGTTCGATAAATTGCAAGCCCGACTAGCTTATGCTATGATGAATATTCCTGCGGTAAAAGGCTTTGAATACGGTAGTGGATTTGGCGGTAGTCAAATGACAGGAAGCCGGCACAATGATATTTTTAACCCCGATGGCACCACTAAAACTAATTTTTCAGGAGGTATTCAAGGGGGTATCTCTAATGGTATGCCTATCTATTTTAAGGTCGGATTTAAACCCGTTGCGACGCTTATGCAAACCCAAGAAAGTATTGATAAAAACGGCCATAAAATCAGTTTGGCCGGAAAAGGCCGCCATGATCCCTGTGTGGTGCCAAGAGCCGTTCCTATTGTAGAAGCTTTGACCGCTATGGTTTTAACCGATTTTTATCTGTTGCAAAAAATGAGAGCCAGATAATTAAAACACATTATATTCAAACTCTAAAAATCTTTAACTGAACTTTAAAGTCATTTTATATTATCAATCGATTTGTAAACATTTTTATAATGAAACAATTATTCCTTATCCGTCACGGCAAAGCTACCCATGAACTGATGCCCGACATCAAACGTTATCTGACCGAAAAGGGAATTAAACGCACCACTCAAACGGCTGAAATTTTGGCTGAAAAAAACATATATCCTGATTTAATCATCAGCAGTCCCGCTGTTCGTGCCATTCAAACAGCGGAAATATTAGCTGATTATCTGAATTATGACCGCCAAAAAATCCAAATCAATTCGACTTTTTACTTTTATCCGAAACTGGAAGTTCTGGATCAAATCAAACAATTCTCCGATAAATATCAGTTTATTTTTATGGTTGGACATAACCCGATTTGGACCGAAATAGCGGATCAATTTTCTCAAAACGGCTTGTATCATTTGAAAACCAGTGGTGTTTTTGGCACCAAAGCTGAAATTGAGACATGGAAAAAATTTGTTACAGCTGGGAAAACAGAGGTTTTACGGCTTAATTGAGGCTTTTTCAAATAATACAATACTAAACCATTTTTTATCATCTGAAAAAATTTGTTTAATTTTAAGTTGGCTGCTTTTACTTATATTTTCAATATCATTTTCTGTAAATTTATGAGAATTTTCAGTATGGATAGATTCGCCTTGCTTTAGTTTAATTTGGTAATTTATTCCTAATAAAATTTGCCTATCTCTTTTAGCAATAAGATGCATTTCAATCCGATTTTTGTCAGACCTAAAAAAAGCTTTATGCTCAAAATCATCCGGCCTGAAATTGGCATCAACTAAGCGATTAGCGACACGTAAAATGTTTTTATTAAACCTAGCCGTTATACCTTCACTATCATTATAAGCATTTTCTAAAACCGACTGTTCTTTAACGCGATCCAATCCTAACAATAGATGATCGCCCGGTTGCATTTCATGATAAAGATTATTTAAAAATCGATGCCGTTCACTTTCATCAAAATTGCCAATAGTGCTCCCCAAAAACAAATACAAACGTCTTGATTTTTGAGGAATTAAATGCAGCTGTGTATTAAAATCCAAGACCAAACCGGTCATGTTTTTTAGACGAAAAGCCCGGCTCAAATCAGTCATTGACTCTTGAATTGCAGAACTGCTGATATCAACCGGATAATAGGACATCTTTGCCAATACTTCATCGGGTAATTGTTTGAGAATCAATGAAATTTTTGAAGCATCACCGCTACCTAATTCTACAATATCAGCATTTGAAAAATCGAAATCAAGTTGGAAAACCAAATTTTTTAATATTTTTTTTTCAGTTACTGTCGGGTAATATTCGGGTAAACGTGTAATTTGTTCGAATAATTTTGATCCGACTTCATCATAAAAATATTTGGATGAAATATATTTGGAAGGCGCTGTTAATCCTAATAAAATTTCATTTTTGATATCGTATATACTTTTCTTTTTCAAATAATTAACGATTTCTGAATGATTGAGTGGGGCTGCGGAATATTTCATTGTAGTAAAAATTAATCTTGAACAATTTGAACGCCTTTCCAAAAAGCGATATAATTTTTAATAGGTTTTGCCGGATAGTTAGGTTCCGGATAATACCAAGCTGCATCTTTAT
>WGDF01000071.1 GCA_015493405.1 Flavobacteriaceae bacterium | reverse complement strand
TTTAATAAACATAAAAAAAAATGAAAATAGATCAAAGTTTATATCAGAAATATAACAAACCAACGCCGCGTTATACCAGTTATCCGCCGGCAAATTATTTTAATGACGTCACGGATTATGCCTCTATTATACAGGCTATTAAAGCTTCAAATGATGAAGCGCCTCAGAATATCTCCATATATATTCACATTCCTTTTTGCGGTCAATTGTGTCATTATTGTGGTTGTAATACATTGATTACCAACAATCAAACTTTAATTGATAATTATATTGATACCTTGCTTAAAGAGATTGACCTCTTAAAGCCACTCTTAAATGCCGATCGAAAAATTTCGCAAATCCATTGGGGTGGAGGGACCCCGAATTTTTTGCCCATTGAAGCGATTCAAAAAATTATGCATAAACTCTATGATAATTTTGAAACCATACCCCAAGCGGAAATTGCAATGGAATGTCATCCGGCACATTTGACCAAAACTTATGTTGATGAATTGGTTCAATTGGGTTTTAATCGACTGAGCTTCGGCATACAGGATTTTAATGAGCAAGTATTGGAAACGGTTAACCGTCAAAAGCCATTGTTACCCATTGCCGATATCATTGCACATATCAAGACATATCCTCAGATTTCATTAAATTTGGATTTCATTTATGGTTTGCCGTTTCAGAATTTGAAAGATTACACTCAAACGATGAATCGAGCTGTTGCCTTGTCTCCGGATCGTTTGGCTGTTTTTTCTTATGCTCATGTGCCTTGGATTAAAAAACAGCAAAAAACTTTGGAAAAATTCGGTTTACCTTCCGCCGAAGAAAAAATAGGATTGTTTGAAAAGGCTTATGAGATCCTTACCGGTAGCCAGTATGTACCCATTGGGTTGGATCATTTTGCAAAACCCCAAGATGAATTAAGCAAAGCTTTAAAAACCAAACAGTTGCATCGAAATTTCCAAGGCTATTGCACCTTGGATACTACCGGACAAGTCTATGCTTTGGGGGTTAGCGGTATCAGTCAATTGACAAGTGCCTATTTGCAAAATACCAAGAGTATCACCAAATATATCAAGTCTATTGAAGCGGGGGTTTTTCCTATTGAAAAATACTATTTTGTCAATGATCAGGAAAAACTGATTCGGGATATCATTGAACGCATTATGTGCAATATGTATGTCGATTTCAATCAAGTTGCACAGGCGCATCATATAAGTGTTGCTGATGTTTATAAAATTACGGCTGTCAATTTCGAGACCTTGCAGACTTTTAAATCGGAAGGGTTGCTCCATTTTCAAAACCATATTTTGGAACTCAGTCGCAAAGGGCAATTTTTTATGCGAAATATAGCGGCTAGTTTTGATCCGAATATGAAAAATAATCAAAAGAATTTTTCTAAAGCTTTATAGCATTTTGAACCTTAAACATGCAGGTGAAATCATGCGGTTTATTATTTAGAAGTAATGCTAAATTGATGAGCCGTATTTTTTTTGAAAGATATTTAATTGGGAAATGTGATGTGTTGATACGCACCCAAGTCCGGTGCAGCTGTGCGGTCGACGCCTAATAAATCAAAAGGAACGCTTAAAGCGGTATTGATATTGCCTTGGTTGATGCAGGGTGAGGTATCCCCAATCAGTAATTTGTTTTCTGTCGGGTCTTCAAAAACGGGATCTTCGTTGATCAAAATATTTTGGTAATGAGCCGTGTCGGTAAAATCGACTTCGGGGATATTACTGAAATGGTTTTGTGGGTCTTTAAATTTGATTAAGGTGTTTTTTATCTGATAATTAAAGGCTGCATTAGGATCTTTGTCTAGAAAATATTCAATTGCAGCATTGCCATAGACAATGCAATTTGATAAATTGAAATGGTCTAAGTCCGAAACATAAATTTGGTCGTTGCTCTTGAGATAATTGCTGACATAAATAGCACCGGATTTTTCATTACGAATGCCACCACCGAAATTGGCAAAAGTACAATGTTTAAAGTTGTAATTGCCCCCCAGTTGTATGTTTAAGGCGGATAGTCCAAAATTGTTAAAAACTAAATTTTCGCCTTCAATATTAGCTGCAATACCATAAATACCCACCAAACTATGATTGTAAATTTGCGTATTTTTAATTTTTAAAATTGGATGAGGATCTTGAGTCGGGTAGGCCACAATGCCGACTTCTGCATTTTTGATAATAGCATAGTTGATTTCATTATTTTTTGAGTTTTCACGTAGCCAAATATAATTCCACATACCGGGTTTATGCTCATAATCGGGTTCCATACGATCATCGTTAAAAACAACTTCATGTCCTAATGTGCCGTTAACTTTAAGGCTTGCATCTTCCCAAACAATCAGACCGGAATTATAATGAAAATATAAATGGGCTCCTTGGTTAAT
>WGDF01000070.1 GCA_015493405.1 Flavobacteriaceae bacterium | reverse complement strand
CTTTTCTTTTTCAGCGGCAGAATCTACATATTGGTAGGTGCGTAATTCTTTTGGTGAATAGGTTTTTTGGCGCATCTTTTCCCAAAATTCACGACTTCGTTTTGCTGCCAAAGGTGACACCTGCATGTTATAGGTGATTTTCTCCGGATAATTTTTTCCCAATAACACATCAAAAATATGTAATTGATAATGTGCGAAAGCATAATCCAACGGACTTTTTTTACGGGTAAAACGTAAAGTGTCTCCTTTTTTATTGATCTTAATAGAGTCCTGTTTGACGCCTACAATTTGCACTTGTCCTCCCAGATTGATACCATCTTTCTTTTGAGCTTTTTTGATTTTCATATCGATATTTTTGGGAACCCAAAGTTTTTTGTCGGGGTAATATTTAAAATGATAAACCGCGTTATACTGATAGTTTTTGTAAGTGTTTAAAGTAAATTTGGCAATGGCCAAAGTTTCACGATCTAAGAAAATTTTGCCGGATATTAAGGGTTTTTTCGTATTTTTATAATTGACCACAATCACCGGCCGGTTTTGCAAGCGAGTGCTATCAGCTATTTCATAGCGATAAGTTTTAAAAGAAGACTTGGCAAAAGGTCCGATATAGGAGTTGAATAACAATTGATGCCGGTCATCATAGACATTTTGTCCGGATATTTGCAAGGCAATCAGTTCATACAGCGGTTGTTTTAAGCCGGCTGTATGCGTTGCAATAACTTCGGTTTTTTCGCGCCCATATTGGCCATTAATTTTGGCTACATTTTCCATAAGCCAGACATATTTATCGCTGAGATCTTTTTTGAACTTAAAAAAAGTGGAATCGAGTTTAAAGAATTTTCCGTTTTTATAAATAGTATCGAAGTCTTTATCAATTTTATCGGTTTCACCACCCACCACAAATTTCATATATTTGGTAAAAGCATATTTTTTGAGTTTGGTTTGATAATTATTCTGTTTTTTGAGTTGGATGGCTTTTTGCATCAAAGTAATAGCGGGGTTGACATACTTACCATTGATGACAACCGCTTGTAATTGTTCCGTTACAGGTTTTAAATAGATTTTATAAAAGATTTTTTGTCGGTCAACAGAAATTTGTTGCGTCTGATAACCAATAAAACTAACTTTAATTTTTTTAAATGGCTTCGGCATGACCAATTCAAATTGTCCATCAAAGTCAGATACGCTTCCTTTGTTTTGGCTGTAAGTGACATTGGCAAAGGCAAGTGGTTTACCGGTTTGAGCATCAAAAACAGTTCCTTTAATGTGTTGTTGTGAGAACCCGAATAAAGCCAGCCATAAAGAGATAAGCGTAAAAAATGGTTTCATATGAATAATTTTGTGCTCAAAGTTAGCAAACCTCCATATTTAAAATGTGGTTTTTTAGGTTATTTTAACAAAAAAAATAGGAAAAGATTATTTTTTTAATTTTTTTTAAAGACAGACTTGTTGATTTTTAAGGGAAAGCTATCATGAGTAAAATTTAAAATACAGATTATCATAATAAACTGATTATTAGAATATTAAAATGTTTTTAAAGTTCAATATATCAATATATCTGCCATTCAGAAAAAGATAATTTTTATTTTTTTTATGATCAGAGATATGATTAAATACCCGTAAACACAAGCTTTTTAGAATGATTTGGAAGATTTTTAAAAAAAAATATTATATTTGCAATGTTAAACAGTAAATTTTAAAATTTCACGATTATGAACAAATCTCAATTAGTTGATGCTATGGCCAAAGATGCCGGCATATCAAAATCAGCAGCTAAAAAAGCTTTAGAGTCTTTTTTAAATAATGTTGAAGGTACTTTAAAAGGAGGCGGTAAAGTTTCTTTAATCGGATTCGGTACTTTTTCAGTACAAACCCGTAAAGCCCGTGAAGGACGTAATCCTGCAACCGGAAAAACCATTCACATTCCTGCTAAAAAAGTTGCTAAATTTAAAGCCGGTTCTGAATTAGCCAAATCGGTAAACTAAAAAACATTTAAAACTAAGTTTTTAAGCCGTTTTTTAGAAAGCGGCTTTTTTTATGCCATTTTTTCATTTTTTTGAGCTTGGTATCATTTTTGAGAACATTGAATAAAACAAACTTATATGAATTTATCAAACGGAAAAATATTAGTGTCTTCGCCCGAGTTATTGATGGATCATGTATTTAACCAATCTGTTTTATTATTGACAGAGACCAATGACAAGGGGAGTATGGGATTTATGCTCAATAAACCTTTGATATTGAGACTTCACGATGTGTTTGAAGAAATTCCTTCCAACATACAATTGTGGAATGGTGGTCCGGTTGAAATGGAACATATGTTTTATATTCATACGGTGCCACATTTAATCCCTCATGCTACACCATTTGATCCGCAAACCAATTTATATATCGGTGGCGATTTTAATACGGTAAAGCAATTATTACAAGACAAAATAATTGATACGCATCAAATCAAGTTTTTCTTGGGTTATAGTGGTTGGGCGCCTAACCAATTGGAACGTGAAATTGATGAAAAAGCATGGTTTATAACACCAAATGACCTTAATTTATTTGATTTGAATCCGAGAGATGTTTGGAAAGAAAAAATCGTAGCCATAAATCCTGAAAATGTAATTTGGAAAAATGCACCTTTAAATCCACATTTAAACTAATAAAAAAGCCGGCAATCGCCGGCTTCAAAATTTTAATTCGGTATTAATTATTTATGGGACAAATAATCGGCGACGCCTTCAAAGGTTGGTTTTAAAGCTTCTTGTCCTTCTTCCCAATTGGCGGGACATACTTCACCGTATTTTTGTAAGTGTGTCAAAGCATCAATCAATCTTAAAATTTCTTTGACACTACGGCCCAAACCTAAGTTGTTAACTAATTCATGTTGAACCATGCCTTCTTCATCAATTAAGAATAAGCCACGAAAAGCAACCGGTTCGCCTTCAAAGGCCATTTCACCTTCTTCATCGATGATATACTCGCCTCCTAAAACGTTGTATTTCATAGAAATAGTTTTGTCTAAATCGGCGACTAATGGATATTTAACACCTTGGATGCCACCTTTGTTTTTGGGCGTGTTTAACCAAGCCCAATGCGAAAATTGGGAATCGATAGAACAACCGATAACTACGGTGTTACGTTTTTCAAATTCATCCATCTTTTCTTGAAAAGCAATGATTTCCGTGGGACATACAAATGTAAAATCCAAAGGATAAAAGAATAAAACTACTTTTTTACCTTTGAATTGCTCCAATGAAAAATTTTCTTGAAATTCGCCACCATTGATAACGGCTACAGCACTAAAATCAGGGGCTTTTTTACCTA
The DNA here is from genome assembly GCA_015493405.1 of Flavobacteriaceae bacterium. Lineage (GTDB taxonomy): Bacteria > Bacteroidota > Bacteroidia > Flavobacteriales > Flavobacteriaceae > WGBX01. The sequence goes on along the minus strand of WGDF01000070.1, from coordinate 3,587 downwards.
CTAAACTCATAATATTTTTTTGTTTTTTTATATACTGCGAATTTAGTTTTTTTAACTCAAAAAAATAGCACAAGCGATATAAAACTATTTTATTTAGGGATAAAAATTAATTATAGGCTTATTTTTCTTTAATTTTGTATTTTCGCTTAGCCTCTGCTTGCAACATTTTATAAGTTTTATGTTGTCCGATGAAAAACGGTAAATAAATATTGAAATATAATTTTTCTTTGGGTAAAACGGACATTCGTTTGTTGTTTTTAGATTTTGGTTTAACCCCTAAAACATCAAAGGGTTTTTGATTTTTATATCGGACTTCTTGCAGAACTAATTCCAGATCTTTCTGATTCAAAATTAGATATTCATCACTTATATTTCGGACGATAAAAGCTTGGTCGTAATTTTTACCACTGCCGCTATATAGCGGAATACGGATCAAATCCGCATATTTTTTATAATAATATTCAGCTTTTTTCTTTTGCCCTATTTTTTTAAAAGTATAGCCCAAAAGCATATATAATCGACTGTTTAAAGGATAGACATTCACCAATTGTTGACCTTCTTTAAGGGCTTTTTCAAAATCAAATTCTGCCATAGTTTGAGCTATTTTTTCAATGGCCTTATCCTCTTGAACGGGCTTGTAATTTTTCATAAAGGCACTCCCGTAATACAAAAGCATCAACTCATCTTCTTTCATTTTTTCCGGCGCTTTGAGCCATTTGTTTTTTAGATGGTCAAAGTATTTAGGATGCTGTTTTACCATAATTCTAAGGCTGTCGATGGGTAAGCCGTAAACTTTCATAGCCGGAGTGTTTTGAGCAAATATTGAAGCAGAAAACAGAATGATTGTAAGTATGATTAAAATGTTTTTTTTCATCTATTTATTACTTTAATTATGTCGGTTCATTTATTAGATGTAAAAATTTGTTCGAAATTAAAAATAAATTTTTTATATTTAGCATTCAGAATATAAAATTATGCAAAAATTATTCCTTTTAAGTTTATTAGGCTTACTACTTTTTTCTTGTAAGCATAATCCAACCATGGTACAAAGTCATAAACATTTAATTGCCGATACGGCTATGGTTGTGTCAGCCAATCCTTTAGCTTCAAAAGTAGGCGTTCAAATTCTGAAACAAGGCGGTAATGCCGTGGATGCTATGGTTGCGACCAATTTTGCTTTGGCAGTCGTTTATCCGCGCGCCGGTAATTTAGGCGGCGGTGGTTTTATGATAATCAGGACACCCAAAGGCACAGCAACAGCTCTTGATTATAGAGAAACGGCACCGGCCAAAGCCAATAAAGATTTATATCTTGATAAAGATGGTAACGTTATTGAAGGTTTGAGTCGCAATGGTGGTTTGGCTGTAGGCGTTCCGGGAACTGTAGCCGGCTTGTATGCTGCTTGGCAGAAATATGGTCAGCTCAAATCTTGGCAAAAATTGTTAGCGCCGGCCATTAAATTGGCTCAAAATGGTTTTGCCATTTCCGAAACAGAAGCGCATCGTTTAAACAAATATAAAAATGATTTTTTGAAATGGAATCCCGATAATAAAACTTTCATTAGAGATCGCTGGCTCAAAGGCGATGTGCTCAAACAGCCCCAGTTGGCTCAAACGCTTCAGTTAATCGCTCAAAAAGGGCCTAAAGAATTTTATGAAGGTAAAATAGCACAAGCCATAGTTGATAAAGTTACAAAAAGTGGCGGCATTATTAAAATTGAAGATTTAAAAAATTACACTCCTAAATTTAGAAAACCGATTGTGGTACCTTACAAAAATTATCGCGTTATTTCTATGCCACCGCCTTCCAGTGGCGGCGTAGCTTTAGGTCAATTGCTTGAAATTGTGGCGCAATATCCGCTTAAACAATGGGGATTTCATTCCTATAAAACCACTCATTTGATGGTCGAAGCCGAAAAAAGGGTGTATGCTGATCGGGCCAAATATTTGGGGGATAGTGATTTTTATCCCGTTCCGGTCGATTCCTTGCTCAATCCGGCTTATTTAAAACAACGTATGGCCGATTTTTCATTAGATAAAGCCACTCCGGGTAGTGCTATTTTTGCCGGCTACTTTCAGTTGCACAAAGAGAGTTTTGAGACCACGCATATTTCCATAATCGATAAAGACAGAATGGCCGTTTCTTGCACGACAACTTTAAATTCTAATTTTGGCTCAAAAGTTATTGTCGATGGTTATGGCTTTTTCTTAAATAATGAAATGGATGATTTCAGTGCCAAGCCCGGGGTGCCCAACCAATTCGGTTTGATTGGCGCCGAGGCCAATGCTATCGCGCCACATAAGCGCATGTTGAGTTCTATGACGCCGACTATCGTAACCAAAGACAATCAGGTTTTTATGGTTTTAGGGACACCCGGTGGCTCTACGATTATTACTTCTGTGTTTCAAACGATCTTAAATGTAGTCGATTTTGACATGAATATGTATGATGCCGTTCAAGCCAAACGTTTTCATCATCAATTTCTGCCCGACTATATTATGTTTGAGAAAAAATCTTTTTCACAAGCCGTAACTGATAGCTTGAAACAAGCCGGATATAAGCTCAAACAAGTTAAATATATGGGCGTTGTAAAAGCTATTTTATTACGGCAAGGCCAATTGGAAGGTGCCGGGGATACCCGTAACAAAGATGACGATGTAGAAGGGTATTAATGAGTGCCGTCTAAAAAATAGAATTTAAATTATAAAATCCGATGATTTCTATTTAAGATTAAATGCATCGTTTTGTAAGCAATCTTTAACTTTTGGTTCACAAGACTTTTAACTAATCTTTAATACAAAAAACTGCTAAAATATTGTATTTTTGTCAAGTAAAAAATATGATTATGGCAGAAGATAAAAAATCTTTAAATTTTATTGAACAAATTGTCGAAGAGGATTTAAAAAATGGTCTGAATCAAGATCAATTACGTTTTAGATTTCCCCCCGAACCCAATGGTTATTTACATATAGGACATGCTGCTTCCATATGTTTAAATTTCGGTTTAGGAAAAAAATATAAGGCTCCTGTAAATTTGCGTTTTGATGATACCAATCCGGCTAAGGAAGAACAAGAATATGTCGATGCAATTAAAAAGGATATTGCTTGGCTGGGATTTCAATGGGACAAAGAACTCTACGCATCCAACTATTTTCAACAACTCTACAATTGGGCTGTCGAGATGATTAAGCAAGGTAAGGCTTATGTCGATGAGCAAACTCAAGATATTATCAATGCACAAAAAGGAACCCCGACCCAAGCCGGTATTGAAAGTCCTTTTCGTAACCGTCCGGCTCAAGAGAGTTTGGATTTATTGGCGCGTATGAATCAAGGAGAATTTGAAGAAGGTGCTATGGTATTGCGTGCTAAAATAGATATGGCTTCTCCCAATATGCATATGCGAGATCCTATTATGTATCGTATTTTACATCGGGCGCATCACCGCACAGGCGACCAATGGAAAGTTTATCCAATGTATGATTGGACGCATGGACAATCTGATTATTTGGAACAAGTGTCCCATTCATTTTGTACTCTGGAATTTAAACCTCATCGTCCTTTGTATGAATGGTTTGTAGATCAAGTTT
>WGDF01000069.1 GCA_015493405.1 Flavobacteriaceae bacterium | reverse complement strand
TGCATGGGATAATGCCAAAAAAATGGTAGAAGACGGTATTGAAATCAAAGGAAAAGAATACGGCAAGGGTAGTGAAGTTCACGCAGCTACCGTAACCGGTGATACGGTAGGCGATCCATTTAAAGATACCTCCGGTCCATCTTTGAATATCCTGATTAAATTGATGTCAGTGGTGGCGCTGATTTTGGCTCCGCTATTATCTAAATAAGAAATATTTTTTATAATATTTGAGAAGGCGCCCTCTATGGGCGTCTTTTTTATTGGAAAGGAAATAAGTATGGTTATGATAGGATTACTTTTCCACATGAGTGGACTTGTGCAGGAGCCTTACCACGCGACACAATCGTGCGGTAGTCTTTAGTTTTGCATCATATAAATTTTAACTGACAAAACGTGCCATGCGCGGTGCAAGTTTACAAGAACTATTCCTTGATGAGTACTTTGTCAACTTCTGCTGAATAAGATTCAAACAATTATTCACGTTTAAAGGCCAATTATCGGGTTTTCTAATTTTAAAATATTCTGAATACAACCCATTTAGTGACCAAAAATATTTTTTAAATTTTCTTTTCTTATTTTTTCTATATTTGTAACAAATATTTCTAATAAATAATGGCTTCTACCTCTCTCGAAAAACGTTTACAAGCTGCCGAAACGCATGTGTTTAAAGTCGTATTTCCTAATACTACCAATCATTACGATACGCTATTCGGAGGCAATGCTTTGCAAATTATGGATGAAGTGGCATTTATAGCTGCAACACGCTTTGCTCGAAAACGTATGGTAACCGTTTCAACCGGGCAGATAGATTTTAAAAAACCGATACCGGCAGATACTATTATTGAAGTTATTGGCAGTATTGTCAGAGTGGGTAAAACAAGTTTGGATGTATTAGTCGAAATTTATAAGGAAGAAATGTATAATGATACCCGAGAAAAAGCCATTGAAGGTAGGTTTACCTTTGTCGCTCTGGATCAACATAAAAAACCAACGCCGATTTTATAACCAACTTAATTTTACTATGAAAAAAATTCTCAAATATCTTTTGATCACCTTGTTATTATTATTAATCGGTGGTTATTTTTATATACAAAGGGTCAAAAAAGCCGCTTTGCCGGATTATAATAAGTCTGTAAAAATAACAGCACTCACTAATCAAGTCAAGGTTTACAGAGATGCTCATGGGGTGCCCCATATTGTGGCGCAAAATGAACACGATTTGTATATGGCAGTGGGCTATCTTTCGGCACAAGACCGTTTATGGCAAATGGATTTGCTCCGACGGGTAACTCAAGGACGCTTGTCTGAAATTTTTGGTAAAAAATTGATCGATACCGATGTCTTACTTCGCAAACTTCGCATGCCCGAAACATCAAAAAAATTATATGGTAAATTGGATGAGAAAGTCAAAAAACCTTTAGACTATTTTGCCCAAGGGGTAAACAGTTATATCAAGGACCATAAAGACGACTTACCTTTCGAATTTAAGGTGTTGGGTTACCAACCCGAAAATTGGCGCCCGCAAGAATCTTTAAATTTGGTCGGATTTATGGCTTGGAATCTCGAATTGGGTTACAAAATGGAAGCTTTGTTGCAAATGTTAAAAGGTAAAGTTTCACCACAGCAATTAGCCGAACTGTTACCAGATTATAAAGTGCAAAAAACCTATGTTTATCCATCCTTTCATTATCCTGTTAAAATGGTTGAAGACACGGTGTTAGTGGCTGCATTGAACCGGATTGGCAGTTTAGCTCCCGATATTTTTAACGGAAGTAATAACTGGGCGGTAAGTGGTAAAAAAAGTACCACAGGCAAACCTATTTTTTCCAACGATATGCACTTGGGATTAGATATTCCCGGCATCTGGACGCGCATGCAACTGACCATTCCCGGCAAACTCAATGTAACCGGTGTGATTTTGCCCGGTGAACCTTTTGTAGTAGCCGGTCATAATACTCATATTGCTTGGGGTATGACCAATGTGATGTTGGATGGCGCTGATTTTTATATCGAAACTTTGAATCCCAAAAATCAAGCTCAATATAAATTTAATGGACAATGGCGGAACATGACGGTCAAAAAAGAAAAAATTTATGTCAAAGGTCAAAAAGAGCCGATAGAAAAAACACTTTATTTTACCCATCGCGGTCCTATTTTTACCAGTTTTGACGATGTTAAAGTGATGCCGGTCTCTATGCATTGGATTGGCAATGAAGACAGTCGTGAAATAGAAGCTTTGTACCGTTTATCGACTGCTCAAAATTGGTCTGATTTCACCCAAGCTATTAAAGGTTTTAAGTCGGTTAGTCAAAATATAGCTTATGCCGATGTGGCGGGTAATATTGGCATTCATATGACCGGACGTTTGCCTGAGAGATTGGCGCCGGGTTATTTGTTCTATCCGGGTGATACCGACAAATATGATTGGAAAAAATATGTGCCTTTTGATAGTTTGCCCTTTGAGTACAATCCCGAAAGAGGATTTGTATCCTCTGCCAATAATAAGTCGGTTGACAACAGCTATCCTTATTATATCACCGAATGGTATGATTTGCCTTACCGGATTAAACGTATCCGACAAATGCTGACCGCCAAAGACCGGTTATCTACAGAAGATTTTAGGCAAATGTTATTTGATCATCATTCTGTTCAAGCAGATGAGATTAAACCTATTTTATTGAAACATTTGGCTCAAGTCAAAGATTTTGATGCTTCGGAATCTGCTGCTTTTAAAGATTTACAAAATTGGAATAATGTATATGATTTAAAACAAGCGGCGCCTGCCATTTTTGATCAAACGCTGATTGATTTGATTAAAAATTTAGTTTCCGATGAAATGGGTCAACCTATTTTTAAAATCTTTAACGCTTCTCTTTTGTCATCTAAATACTTGGTGTCTAACGTCTTTGAGCAGGATAATTCTGCTTGGGCTGACAATATCAAAACCAAAGAAAAAGAAAGTTTTCATCAAATAGTTGTGCAGTCTTTTAAAGATGCGGTTAAAGATCTTAAAGCCAAGTATGGGGCTGTTAATCAATGGCACTGGGGCGACATTCATCATTTAAAATTGGTTCACCCCTTAGGAAAAGTTAAAATATTGGATCGGGTTTTTGACTTGAACCGAACCTATCCGGCTCCGGGGGGCATCAATACCGTCAATCCTTTTACTTATCCGCATAATCAGGCTTTTGATGCAAATATGGGGGCATCCGAAAAACATATTTTTAATACGGCAGATTGGGATGGCTCTTATACCATTTTACCGACCGGTATCAGTGGTAATCCTGCCAGTCCTTTTTATTGTGATCAAACTAAAGATTATATCAGTGGCAAAGTTTATCCCGATTATTTTACACCCCAAAATTTTAAAAAACATGCAAAATTCACTACTATTTTTGACAATAAATAACAAATATAAAATTATAGATATGAAAAAATTACAATTACTAGTATTCTCTTTGGCTATCGCAAGCCTCTTATTTTCTTGTAATAAAAAGGAAACACCAACTCAAAATGGTGGAGAACAAGAGGAAGTCGGAACACTGACTAACGATCCGGCGCCTGCCTCTTTTACCAAAAAAGTTTTAATTGAGGAATTTACCGGAGAATGGTGCGGTTATTGCCCGGATGGGGCTCGTATCTTGCAACAAATAGTTACGGATTTGCCGCATCAAGTTTTTCCGATTAGTTACCACGTTGGAGACCCTTTTGAAACGCCTAATTGTAGCTATTTTAAAACTAAATTGCATGCCCCATTTTTCCCCAGTGCTTGTGTTCACCGAACCAAATATAACGGCGAACTGACTTTTGGTCGGGGAGATTGGTCCGATGCAACTAATTTAATTGTAGCTGAGCCGGCGCATTGTGGTTTAAAATTGGAAACAACCTTAACGGGGAACAAACTTGATGTGGTGGTCAAATATGCCGGCACTGAAGATGTCAATAAAGTTTATCTCACAGTTGTTGCCATTGAAAATAATGTCCCCGAAAGTTCACCCGGAAGTCAAACCAATGCCCCTACGGGTTACATACATCAAGATGTTTACAGAAAATCCATCTCCAAGGTCAAAGGCGAATTGACTTCTATCAAAGCCAACAAAGTTAAAATGGTAACGTATAATGATATTGACCTGGCTGGTTATGATTTGTCCAATGTTCATATTGTGGCTTTTATAAGTCATAGCTTGGATAGTGATACGGACAAAAGTGTTTTAAATGTACAAGAAGTTAAGGCGGGAGAAAGCCAAGATTTTGATTAATTTAGTTTTTGGATGAAAAACATTTTGGTATTTTTAGTTTCAATTATCTTTTTAGCTTTCTCAGCTTGTAAGAAAAAACCAGTGGACACAAAAATACCACCAGAGGGCCGTCATTTTTTGATGGGTTTTACGCCATTTCCCTATGACATAACACAACAGGCAGTGGATGAGACCTATCAAAATATAGTCAATGACGGCGATATTGTATTAATTCATTTTGATAATGGCGTGCCTTGGAATGAAGCTTTAAACGACATGCCTTTTCCTGCCAATGTGCAATATGATATCAATATGGTACATGCCAAAGTTCCGGGAAATCATAAAATATTTTTAACAACCACTCCCAATCATATCGATAGGGAAACTTTGGCACATTATTGGAATACTAATGGCACACAACAGCCACTACCGGCGCCTTGGGATACTTATTCCTTCAATCATCCCGATGTCATTACCGCTTATATTAAATATTGCAAAAGACTAATTGACGCTATTCATCCCGATTATTTTGCCTACGGTATAGAGGTCAACGGTGGATTAAAAGAAAACACTCAAAATTATGCTGACTTTATGATTTTGGCAGATACCGTTTATAACCGCTTGAAACAAGATTATCCCAATCTACCTATAATGATGACGTTTCAAGACCAATCCTATAATAAGACTAAAAATGAAGTGCTTCATATCACTCGAAACCTGATGGCGTATAGCGATTATATGGCTGTGAGCACCTATCCCTTTTGGCTTTACCATCAAAACAATTCCAATTCAAATCCGAATAATATCCCTGGTAATTGGCTAAGCGAAATGCGAGATATTGATCCGCAAAAACCTTTTGTTGTTTCAGAAACGGGTTATATAGCCGAAGATTTGATTATTCCGGACTATCAAGTAAATATTCAAGGTGACTCCGATTGGCAAAAAACTTATACCCAAAAACTATGTCGTAAAGCCCAAGACTTAAATGCTGTTTTTATTTGCTGGTTTATTTATCAAGACTATGATTTAATGTATCAACAACTGACCAATCCACCACCTTATTTTCTCGTCTGGAAAGACAACGGTATGCGAGATGGAACCGGACAAGCTCGGCCGGCTTTAGCCATTTGGCGCAATTGGTTGCATAAAAAATATATTCCGTAACACTCACGAAATCAATAGTTTAATATTTTGGCATAATACTTGCAAATAGTTAAGAGAACTGTAAAATTTGCAATTATGAAACTATGGCCGACTTATCAAAATTTGAAAACCAAATCATTAGAATTGTTAGCTCAAGGTTTTATCGATGATTATTTTGATACTCTTTTAGTGCTTTCTAATTTGGAAAAACAGTTTTCACAACCCAGTTATCTCAATTAAACTTTGTTCCATATATTTTTTGTTTGTTATACCTAAAGTTTACATTAAACGCTTGATTTTTCAGGCGTTTTTTGCTACTGTTAAGGCACTACTTCAATAAGAATATTGTCCTGAATATAAATCAGAATTTTTTGATCGACTTTGTAACCTGCTTGTTGCAGATAAGCGGCATATTCTTGCAACTGTTTTTGATGTTTGGCTTGTTTTTGTCCCGTTTTATAATCCAATATAGTTACAATACCTTTGTTGATAAGCAGCCTGTCCGGTCTTTTTTGAATAAATAATTTATTTTTTTGAGGAATAAGGATGCTTCTTTCATTTAAAATTTGAAAAGCATCGGTAAAGTAAACCTGCAATTCAGGATGAAAGATGATTTTTTCGATTAAGATTTCTAAGGTGCCTCTTTCTTGTTCCGTAAACGGACTGAGCCATTTATCTTTTTGCAATTGCCATTGTTGTTGGGTCGTAATGCGGCCTAAAATATCATGCAACTGCATCCCGTAAGTGATGGCTTGTTTTTTGTCCTCCGACCAGCGTTCAAAAGTCGTGGTATTAATTTTTAAGAAATCGTTATTTTTTTGTTGCCAAGGTTTATAATAAAGTTTTTTTCCGAAAGAGGTTGTTTTTTTGTGTGCGACTTGACGGCTTTCACGTTTTGGATTCCCATACATAAAAAAATGACCGTTAAATTCAGGATATTTTTGGGATAAGTGCGTTTTAAACACTTGGTTAACGCCTAAATTTTTAGCCTTTGATGCCGGTTGATACAAGATGACATACAATTGTTCTGAAGCACGGGTTAGGGCAACATACAAACGGTTCAAATTGTCAAACGTCTTTTCGGCAGCAGCCTTTTCATATATCTTGCGGTAATTTTCATCATCCGAGGTTTCAAGCGCACCCATTTTTACCGGTAACATTTTAAAACTTTTATACATTTTAGGATCAACAGGAATCCAGACTTTATTCTTTTTATCTTGGGAGGTCAAAATAGCCGTATCCGTATAATAAATAACCACCGGAAATTCCAAGCCTTTGGATTTGTGCACGGTCATTATTTGCACGGCTCCTTTTTGATCGGGTGCCGAAATGCTGAATTTCTCCTTTATAACATCCCATTCTTTTAAGAAACCTTTGATGCTAGACAATTCTTTGGTGCTGTAAAGATGTGCTTTTTCTAAAAAAGCTTGTAAATAAGCTTGCTCTAACCGATTACCCAAAAGCTTGAATATATCGATTAAATAAACTAAGGTATCATATAAATTTAATTTTTCAAACTGTTCATAATCAACATGATACCCTAATTCTGTAAAGCGTTGGGTCCGGGTTTTTCGATCTAAATCTTTGGGATATAATATTTGTTCGTATAAATGACTTGTGTCTGAGGGCAATTGGTCGGACAAATATTTAACAGCTTCATATAAATCTGCTGCATTGCCGGTTTGCAAAAAGTTGAGCCAAGCCAATAAAAACTGCACCTTACCGG
>WGDF01000068.1 GCA_015493405.1 Flavobacteriaceae bacterium | reverse complement strand
TTTTAATAAAAAATTATAACTTTATAGCGAATTCTAAGCTTCAATTTTTTGGATTCGGTTCATCACTTAAAACTAAACCGTCTTTGAGTCTGATGATCCGTTTGGCATGTTCGGCTATATCTTCTTCGTGAGTAACCAAAACAATTGTATGTCCTTTTTTGTGAAGTTCGTTAAATAATTCCATAATCTCATCCGAAGTAACCGAGTCCAAATTTCCCGTAGGTTCATCGGCTAAAATGATAGAGGGATTGTTTACCAAGGCGCGCGCAATCGCTACCCTTTGTCGCTGACCGCCCGAAAGTTCATTGGGTTTATGGGTCATTCGGTCTGCTAAGCCTACCATTTTCAACACTTCTTTAGCACGTTTGGTGCGTTGGGCTTTTGATTTTCCGGCATAAATCAGTGGTAAAGCCACATTTTCCAAAGCTGACGTGCGGGGTAATAAATTAAAGGTTTGAAAGACAAATCCGATCTCTTTATTTCTGATTTTAGCCAACTGATTATCGCTGAGTTTTTCGACTTCCTGATGGTTTAAATGGTATTTTCCGGCTGTGGGTGTATCCAGTGCCCCAATGATATTCATCAATGTAGATTTACCACTTCCCGAAGGGCCCATTAAAGCCACATATTCGCCTTTATCAATATCTAAATTAATGCCGCGAAGGGCCTTAACCGTTTCATTTCCCATTTTGAAATATCTCTGAATATCTTGAAGTTCTATAACAGGCATAATTTATTTTTTTTAGAGTTTTATATTGTCAATGAGTCTCACTTCACCTGCATACACAACGATAAATCCCCTGTATTTGTTACTATTTATTTTTGTTTTTATAGGTTTGAGTGTCTTTTCATCGGCTATTTCAAAGTATTCAAGCTCTAAAAAAGGATGTGCAGCAATACTTTGGGTTACAAATGCTTTGGTCGCTTCCGGCGTTTGATTTTGAAAAATTAATCGGGCTTGTTTCAAGACTTGATATATAAAAGGCGCTGCCCTTCTATAAACCGGTTGCAGGCGTTTATTGCGTGAGCTCATAGCCAAACCGTCGGTTTCACGATAAATAGGTATGGGAACAATTTCTATGGGCATTTTTTCTTTGGCAACCAATTTTTTAATAATTTGTAATTGCTGAAAATCCTTTTCGCCAAAATAAGCCCGATCAGGTTGAACGGTTTCAAATAATTTTTTAACCACAGTTCCAACACCGTCAAAATGACCCGGACGGTGTTTGCCTTCCATTTCCAATTCCAAACCGTCAAAGTTAAACCGTTGACTTTCAACGTTTCCGTCGTAAAAATCTAAACTGTCAGGCTTAAATATAAGAATGGTATCAGATAATTTATGAAGCAAATTTACATCGGTATCAAAAGTTCTGGGATATTTTTTCAAATCTTCCGGATTATCAAACTGAGTCGGGTTGACAAAGATACTGACTACTGTAACATCGTTATCTTTCAAAGCCCCTTCAACTAAAGCCAAATGTCCTTGATGTAAGGCTCCCATAGTCGGCACAAATCCGATACTTTTACCGTCTTTTTTTAATTCTGAGAGTTGTTTTTGGAGTTCTTTTTTGAGTCGGAATACTTTCATTATGAAAATTTTAACTAGAATAAGCGGGTTGATGGCTTCAAATATACATCAAAAATTCGTATCTTTGTAAATCAATACTAAGATTCATTTTTATGAAAACTAAGAATTTTTTAATTGCTTCATCAGGAATTTTTCCTTATGTTAACAATGACGATACGGCTAAGCTAGCCTATAAAATTGCACGTTCAGCTAATAGTAAAGGCAGTCAAATTCGTATGTTTATGCCGCGTTTCGGCACTGTTAACGAACGCAAGCATCAATTGCATGAAGTGATTAGATTGTCAGGCGTCAATATTGTTATTAACGATGATGATATGCCTTTGATTATCAAGGTTGCTTCGATTCCAAAGGAGCGGATGCAAGTTTATTTTATAGACAATGATGAGTTCTTCAAACGTAAATTCAGATTTGCAGATGCGGATCAAAAACTTTTTGAAGACAATGACGGTAGAGCCGTGTTTTTTGCCAAGGGTATTGTCGAAACAGTTAAAAAGCTGAAATGGCGCCCCAATTATATCTTGGTTTTTGATTGGTTTACAAGTCTCTTGCCGCTTTATATCAAGACATATTATAAAAATGAACCCTTATTTCATGATGCCGAAACTTATATAGTTTTGACCGATGAAACTTTCAAACAACCCTTATCGGAAAAAATCAAAGATAAGTTGGTTTTTGATGAATTACCGGACGAAATTATCGAAAAATATAACGATCCTACCGAAATAAACTTACTTAAAAATGCTATTGATTTAGCCGATGGTGTCATTCTTCGAACCAAAAATATCCCCGATGCTATTGCCAAACATTTGGAAGAAAAAGATTTAAAAGTTGTGGATGTCTCGGGTTTCGATTTAGATGAAAATGAAGCCGATTTAAAAGCTGTTATTGTAGATGCTTTTGAAGAAAAAACACCGTCCAATTAATAATTATCATTAAAAATAAAAATTTGTATGTTAAACAAAAAAATAAGTTTAATAGTGCTGGTATTAGCATTAATTTTAAATACGTCTTGCAAAAAAGAATTTACAACCATAGGGATAGGACTGGTGGACAAGCCACATTTTGAAGGCAAGCTTTACAAGGATGCCAGCGTAAAAATTTACGATCAAGGCGTGTCAAAAGTTTTCAGTACATCTTCTAAAAACATAGCGGGTAGTAACCTTCCGGTTGCCTCTTTAGGTATTTATGCCGATCCGAAATTAGGGCATTTAAAGGCCGATATTGTCAGTGATATTTTTCCCGATGTCAAAAGTTTTAAAGATGATTTAGGGCAAAATATCAAAATTTTGGGTGCCCAATTGACCATCCCTTTCTTTTCGCATACAGTTACCGACAATCAGAATACGACATATAAATTGGATTCCATTTATGGGACGCATTCCTTTGAAATCAAAATACAGGAATTGACATATTTATTGACTTCTTATGATCCGGATAACAATCTTGAAACACCACGTTATTTTTATTCTGATTTTGACTTTTCTCCTTTTAAATCAACGGTGATTGCCGATACCATTGGCTTTAATGTCAATGCAGATCCATATATTACTTATAAAAGAAATGAAGACGGCACTTTCAAATTAGATGATAATGGCGATAAAATTGTCAAAGATTCTTTAAGCCCACAGATGGTGATACAGTTAGATACCACCTTTTTCAGACATAAAATATTTGACCATTCAGGCGAAGATGTTTTAACCAATTTACAAAGTTTTCAGGATTATTTCAGAGGTGTTTATATAGAAGCAATTTCGGATAACAATCAAGGTTTATTTATGCAGTTGCCCTACCAAAAAGCCAAAATAACGCTTCAATACACGCGAGATGAAACGGACGATAACGGCACCCCTTCGGATACATCTGATGATACCATAAAAACGGTTTACAAAGAAATAGTTATGCCGCTTGGTAGCACAACGGTCAATCACTATGAAAATAATTTTTCATCTTATTTTCAAAATGCTATTAATAATAGCGATATGATCAATGGCGACGCCGATATTACTTTAAAAGGTGATGCCGGTTCCGAAGCGGTCATTCAATTATTTAGCGAACAACAATTGAGAGATTTGCGCTTGAGCGATTGGTTAATCAATCAGGCGGAATTATATCTCTATGTTGATCAAGCCCAAACCGACGAAATGTTAGCTCAGACCCAGCGCTTATGTTTGTATAATTTTGATGATAAAAAAAATCTGGAAGATTTATATGCTCCCGAAAATAACACCGACAATGATTATAATTATTATGATGGCAAATTGCATGTTGACAAAGATGGTAACCATTATTACAAATTCGGAATAACGAGACATATTAGAGATGTCATCAAAAATGATTCAACCAATGTTAAATTGGGTTTACGTGTATGTAGCATGGTTGTTAAACCTTTAAAAACTAAAGATTTATTTAGAGACCCCGATGCTTACAATCCTAAAGGTGTCATTTTGTATGGTAATCAAAGCAATAATGTAGCCTTAAAACCGGTTTTAAAAATTCATTACTCCCAACCTCAATAATTAAAACGTTTTTTTGACACAAAACTGTTACAATGCTTTTATTGTAACAGTTTTTTATGATTAAGATTAATAAAAAACAGGTAAAATGATATTCTTATAAGAAATCCTTTTACCGGAATATAATTTAAAATATATCACCATTAATTTTTCATTATATTTGTAAATTGTATTTCAGGCCGTTTTGATTATTTGAAATATGGATTTTAATCTCATTAGAATACAATCAAATGAAAATAGATACTTGCGATTTAGCAATTCAAAATAAAACCCCCGGATGTTCCAAAGTTGGAACTTGTGATATGAAAGGCTGTAATAAACTAACTGTTTTTGATTGGTTAGTCGATGTGCCTTTAGCAGCCGGTATGACACCCTTTCCTTATGTCGAAGTTCGTTTTAAAAACTCTAGAAAAGAATTTTTTGAAATCAATGGATTGGAACTTTATGTAGGAGATACGGTAGCAGTTGAAGCCAAGTCGGGCCATGATATCGGTATGGTTTCTGCCACCGGCGAGATGGTGCGTTTGCAGATGAAAAAGAAAAACTTTAATCCTCAGAAAGAAGAGGTAAATAAGGTTTACCGTAAAGCCAGTCAACGTGATATAGACAAGTGGCAACAATACCGACTAAAGGAGGAAAAGGTTAAACACAAAGCACGCGAGTATGTCATCAAACATGGCTTACAGATGAAGATTTCCGATGTCGAATATCAAGGGGACGGTACCAAAGTAACCTTTTATTATACCGCTGACGGACGTGTTGATTTTAGGAGTCTAATCAAAGATTTGGCTCGAGAGTTTTCAACCCGAATCGAAATGCGTCAGATTGGTTTTAGACAAGAAGCCGCGCGTTTAGGTGGTATCGGATCTTGTGGGCGCGAACTTTGTTGCTCTTCTTGGATGACAGATTTTAGAAGTGTGAGCACTTCAGCCGCCAAATACCAACAGTTGTCCTTAAATCCTCAAAAATTGGCAGGACAATGCGGTAAACTTAAGTGTTGCTTAAATTTCGAATTGGATTCTTATGTCGATGCTTTAGCCGACTTTCCGGCTCACAATTTACAATTGGAAACCGAAAAAGGTAAAGCCAAATGGATTAAATCGGATATTTTCAAAGGGCACCTCTGGTATGCTTATACCGATTATAAAGAAAACGGTAACACTTGGCATAAACTGACATTAGATCAAGTTAATGAAATTATTGATAACAATAAACAAGGTCAAAAAGTAGTTAGTTTGGAAGAATATGCTGCCGAATTATCAATGCAAGAGATGAAACCGGTTGAAAATTTTGAGAATGTTGTCGGTCAAGATAATATCAATCGTTTTGACGATATTAAACGCAAACGCAGAAAGAAAAAACGCCGGAAACCTCAATCAAAAAATAATTCGCCAAAGAATAACCTATCCAAAGGAGCCGAGCAATCACAAGCCCCTCATAAAAATCAGTTGTCAAATAAAAATAAACGGCATAAAAACAGACGTAAAAAATCAAATACTAACGGTAACCGAAAATCTAATGAAAAATAATTGGATTCTCATCATATTAATTTTCTTGACCATCAGTTGTCAAAATGCGGTTGTGTTTGAACAAACCAAAGACATCAATGACAGTGGTTGGCATAAAGACAGCTTGGTGCATTTAAATTTTAAACCGCAACATGCGCCACAGACTTACAATCTGTTTTTCTTGATTAGAAATGATCAAAAATATCCTTATGCTAATCTTTTTTTAATTGGTAAAATGGCCCAAGGACAGCAGCAAATTATTGATACTTTGGAATATGCTATGGCTGACGAAAAGGGCCGGTGGCTCGGCAGCGGCATTTGGGATTTGAAAGAAAGTAAACTGGTCTATAAAAAAAATTATACGTTTAAGGATACCGTTCCGGTTCACATCAGCATACAACAAGCCGATCGAAAATCCGGAAATGTTTCGGGAGATGAAATTCTGCCCGGCATTAAAACAGTTGGTATTATTATTGAATCAACACATAAATAATTAACGATTAAATTATAAATGGCAAAAAAAACAGTTTCAACATATAAAAAATATGTCCGATGGTTTTGGCTCCTTTTTTTAGGAGGACTCTTTAGTATTGTATTCATATTATTTTTGGCCGCCAAAGGTTATTTGGGTTATATGCCTGATTTTGAAGTCTTGGAAAATCCGAAATCAAATTTATCTACCCAAATTTTTTCCGATGATGGTAAAGTCATTGGAAAATTTTATATCAAAGAAAACCGGACACCGATTCGTTTTGATGAATTATCACCTTATTTACCAAAAGCTTTGGTCGCTACTGAAGACGAACGTTATTATTCCCATTCGGGTATCGATTTTCGCAGTTTGACCCGTGCCATTGCATTTGCAGGAAAAAAGGGTGGCGGTAGCACCATCACACAACAACTTTCAAAATTGCTCTTTCATAAGCGCGAACATGCCGGCTTTCTAAAAAAAGTTTTACAAAAAATAAAAGAACAAATTATAGCGGTTCGGCTTGAAAAACAATATACCAAAGATGAAATCATCGCGATGTATCTCAATCAGTTCGATTGGCTCAATCAAGGTGTTGGGATCAAATCAGCTTCACGTATCTATTTCAATAAAGAACCTAAAGACCTCAAAATAGAAGAAGCCGCTACATTAGTTGGCATGCTTAAAAATCCGGCTTATTTCCGGCCGATAAGTCGTCCCGAACGCACCAAAAAACGTCGCAATGTCGTTTTGCACCAAATGGCTAAAAACGGGTTTATCACACAAAAACAAAAAGATTCATTGCAAAAATTGCCATTAAAACTGGAATTTCGTCCTGAACGTCACGATGAAGGTATGGCAACTTATTTAAGGGAATATATTCGTCGTTTTGTCGGCAACTGGGCCAAAAATCATCCCAAATCCGATGGGAGTAAATACAGCATTTACACTGATGGGCTTAAAATTTATACAACCATTGATTCGCGCTTGCAAGCTCATGCAGAAGCCGCTGTCAAACAACATATGAAACGTCTGCAAGCGGTTTTTGATCAACAAGCGAAACACCTCAAAAATGCGCCGTTTTATTTTCCTAAATTAGGGCCTAAAGCCACGCAAAAAGAAATTGCTAAAATTATGAAACAAGCGATGCACCGGTCAGAACGGTGGCGTGTTATGAAAAAATCCGGTTTGAGTGATAAAGACATTGAAAAAAGCTTCCATAAAAAAATCAAAATGCGTTTGTTTTCTTGGAATGGCGATATCGATACCATTATGACGCCTTTGGATTCCATCAGATATTACAAACGGTTTTTACAAGCAGGCTTAATGTCAATGGATCCGGCCACCGGACATATCAAAGCTTGGGTTGGCGGCATAAATTTCAAGCATTTCAAATATGATCATGTGAAACAAGGTGCCCGACAAGTCGGCTCTACGTTTAAACCCTTTGTATATGCCACTGCTATCAATCAAAAACATTTATCACCCTGCGATTCTTTTCCCAATGTGCCTTATACCATAGAAGCCGGACGTTGGGGCTTGC
>WGDF01000067.1 GCA_015493405.1 Flavobacteriaceae bacterium | reverse complement strand
GGAATATAAGTATCGCGAACATAATCCTGAAAATAAGCTTTTTTACCTTGATTATAAGTTACTATAAACAAATAAGGCTGATAATAACGTGACGGTTTATTGAGATTAAAATCTCCTTGAGCATTGGTTTTCAATGTTTTGTAGATATTCCAATCTTGATTACGTTCTCTTTTTTTGAGAACAACCTCAGCTTGCGGATATGCGTGGCCATTCAAACGGCTTATCAATGTGTATGTCGTTTGCCGGGGTTTTGCTTGTCGAGATTGCAAAACGACATCTGTCACTTGGAAAATATTATAACCGAAATTTTTAGTGTGATCCGAACTTAGTAATAAAACATATACACCATTGGGTAAGCCCTCAATAATCCGTTCCGTGCTATGTTGCTGATAATCTTTTGGATTTGTAAGCGAAAAATTATAAGTTTTGACCAGATTTTGTTGTTCTATCAGCTTTCTTCTACTTTGAGCGGCTACAATTTTATTAATTTTTTGGCCGGTTTCATAAGCGACCTTATAAATTTTTAAAGTCGCTTGATTGACATTTTTATAGGCCAATTTCATTAAAGCCGGCTTTTGTTCCGGAATAAATTTTTCAATCTCAATATCCAAAGTTTTCTGCAGAATTTGCGTCATTAGATTTTTACAAGCTTTGGCACCCGCACTGTCGGGGTATTTTTCTTGAGCTTTTTGACACCAGTCAAGTGCTTTCTTTTTATCCCATTGATGCGCCTCTGATGTGCCCGCTACATAAAGTTCACCTTGATTGTGATACAATAAAGCTATTTGATAGTAAGCTAAAGCTGCCACCTCCGAATTATCATAAAGCCGGATAAAATTTTGCAAAGCCTTTAGATAAGCCTGATTTTTATCTGAAAAAACCGCACAATCATAAACAAATTTGAGGCGCTGTAAATCGGCATAAGCTAAAGCATCCAAATGGGATTGATCTGTATGCCTGAAATGCAAATACTGCTGTTCTAATTTTAAAGCTTGAAACAAATTTGATAAACTATCTTTCGTGTTGATTTTCAACGTGATGAATTGATCAATAGGCGATAAAAACCGGTCATTATCTATTGTAAATTGATCTGCAGGGGCCGGCAACGCATTTTCTTTATCACGGTAAAAACGCAAAGCTTCTTGTATTAATAAATCATATAAAGTCGGCTGGTATGCCGTCGCTTCTTTTGACAAATCGAGAATATCGTGCCAAGGCTGTACCGGTAAAGCCTGTAATAAAGTTGGATTTTGAAGCGATTGTTTAAAATGTTTATTAATAGCTTTAAAAATAGTTTTTAAATCCCAAGTTCTGAAATCTTTGGGATCTACTGATGCCGCTACAGCTGTCCGCTTGGCAAAACGCCAACGATTTTGACGGTAATATTGCCAGTAAAGTTGGGCCAAATAACTTTCCAAAATATTTTTAACCGGTGGTTCATTACGCGCGATTTCATGTTCAAAATTATGAATGATCTTGAGCTGGCTGTCCTCTTCCAAGCGCATCATATATTTGGATTGGTATAAAAGCGCCTTTATTATTTGAGGCCCATTTTGATCTTGATGCGCCTTTTCATAAATCTTCAAGACGATTCGGTCTGCTGATTTTGTCTGTCCGTTTTGTTCAAAAGTTTTGACTTTTTGCCATAATTCCGGATAAGAAGTAAAGGACATATTTTTAAATTTTTCAAGATTAAAATGAGAACCGCTTTTCGAATCCTGTTCATTTTTATGACTGGAACAAGAAAATAAAATAACTAAAGAAAAGATTAAAATTTGCCGCATGATTAAAAATTTTAAGAGGAGTTTAATTTACGAAATATTTTTTTAATACTAATAACGTAAATGACATCCCGATTTAGTATAATCATCATAAGGCAAAAACTTTGCCGAAAAAATACCGAATTTGATTAAAAATCCGGTATTAACTCAATTATACTAATTTTAAAATAATAACGACAATTTAAACCTGGGTAATTCTAATGGTATTGACCATTCCTTTGGCCGTAATAGGCATAGATAATACACTGACCATCATATCATTGTCTTGTAGATAATCATTTTGACAAGCTATTTGTTCAATATCCTTAATAGTCTCATCGGTTGAAAGTGTTTTGTCATAATAAAAAGGCATCACCCCCCAAAGTAAAGCCATAGAATTTAAAATTCGTTCATTTGCTGTAAATACCAGAATGTCCGCCATAGGACGTCGGGCTGATATTTTGTAGGCGCTAAATCCTGAAGCTGTAAATGTGCTGATTACTGCTGCTGATACATCGCGTGCAATTTTAGAGGCATTGAAACAGATTACTTGTGAAATAAAACGTTCATCTCTATGTTCGGGAATAGGCGCAATAGCCGGCACTTTTATTAAATTGGAGTTTTCCACTTGCCTTATAATTTTAGCCATTTGTTTGATGACTTTAACAGGATTTTTTCCGATGGATGTCTCACCCGAAAGCATTACAGCATCAGCACCGTCCATAACCGAATTGGCAACATCATTGACCTCGGCACGCGTCGGGATTGCATTTTCAATCATACTTTCCATCATTTGGGTTGCAATAACAATGGGTTTTTGATGCAATTTAGCTAAATGCACTAATTTTTTTTGAATTAAAGGTACTTCTTCTAAAGGTAATTCAATCCCCAAGTCCCCTCTTGCTACCATTATGGCATCTGTTTCCAAAATAATTTCGTTGATATTTTTAACAGCTTCAGGTTTTTCAATTTTAGAAATAACCGGAATTTTGTAATCGGAATTTTTCCTTATAAATTTATTAATTAATATGAGGTCGTTTGCAGAACGCACAAAGGACAATGCCACCCAATCTACCTTTTGTTTGATAGCAAACAGTAAATCCTTTTTATCTTTTTTGGTCAATGCAGGTAATGAAACCTTAGTATTGGGTAGATTAACCCCTTTTTTTGAAGATAACGGCCCACCTTCTATTACCTTGGCTTTTACCGTATCATTTCCATTTGTTTCCAATACTTTAACTTGAATCTTCCCATCGTCAATTAAAATATTTTCTCCGGGATACACATCATAAGGCAATTGTTTATAAGTAATGTAAACCGTTTTGTTTTTATTATCCGTTGTGATTTTATCTTTAGTTGTAAACGTCAAAATATCACCCGGATTTAAAAAGGTATCGGGAGCAACCTTACCAATACGCAATTTAGGCCCTTGCAAATCGGCCAAAATAGCGACTACCGTATTGAGTTCTTTACCTATCGCTCTAATGTGTTTAATTTGTTCTAAAACAGTTTCGTAATCGGCATGTGAAAAATTTATCCTAAAAACATTGACCCCTGATTTAACCATTTTAAGTTTGGTCTTATAAGATTCTGTGGCAGGTCCTAGTGTGGCAACTATTTTTGTTTTTTTATGTATCATAATTTTCAATTCTTTTTACAAATATACGGCTGTTTATCTAAAAAGAAATCCTTGTTTGGTCAATTAATTGTAAAATAAAAGCCTTACAATAAAACATATTTAATCTTGATCGAAATGTTCTATCTCATCAAAATTGGAGATGATTATTTAACTCAAAAAAAAGATCAAACCCCCATCGTAGAGCTTCTGATAATCAGTTTGGTAGGAATGATAAACAACTTGTTATCGATAGTTTTATGCGCAACCAGTTTTAGAATTTGTCGGGATGCGGTTTGTCCCATTTCGGTCAATGAATACGAAATACTTGTAATTTTCGGAAAAATATAGGGCTGTCCGTCTTCATCACCAAAACTGACAATTTTAATGTCTTCGGGTATTTTGATATGTTTAGATGTCAACAAATAGTGCAATTGCAAAGCCGTATCGTAATTGTAGGTGATAAATGCATCCGTTTCAGGGTGTTTTT
>WGDF01000066.1 GCA_015493405.1 Flavobacteriaceae bacterium | reverse complement strand
TCCGAAGAATTTCGGCAGCAAGAAACGAACCCGAATGGGTTCTGGAATTTCGCTTAAAAGCCTACCGTGCTTGGTTGCAAATGGAACAACCACATTGGGCACATTTGCAAATTCCCGAAATTGATTTTAACGACTTGATTTATTATTCCAAACCCAAACCCAAAAAACAATTGGAAAGTTTGGATGAAGTGGATCCCGAAATCTTAGAAGTCTATGAAAAACTCGGTATTCCGCTCGAAGAGCAAAAGGCTTTGTCCGGTGTTGCCGTCGATGCCGTTTTTGACAGTGTTTCAGTCAAAACGACTTTTCAAAAAGAGCTCAAAGAACGCGGTATCATCTTTTGCCCAATCAGTAAAGCCGTTCGCGACTATCCGGAACTGGTCAAGGAATACTTGGGGTCAGTTGTCCCCTACTCCGACAATTATTATGCAGCTTTAAATTCGGCGGTATTTACCGACGGTTCATTTGTCTATATTCCGAAAGGGGTTAAAAGTCCGATGGAATTGTCGAGTTATTTTCGGATCAATTCTGCCGGAACCGGACAATTTGAACGTACCTTGGTCATTGTGGAAGAAGGCGGCTATGTCAGTTATCTGGAAGGTTGCACGGCGCCGCAACGCGATGAAAATCAGTTACATGCTGCCGTAGTTGAACTGATTGCCAAAAAAGATGCGGAAATCAAATATTCAACCGTTCAAAACTGGTATCCGGGAGACAAAGACGGTAAAGGCGGTATTTTCAACTTTGTAACCAAACGCGGTATTTGCAAAGGGAACAATTCCAAAATCAGTTGGACACAAGTAGAAACCGGTTCGGCAATTACTTGGAAATACCCATCCACCATTTTGAAAGGTGACAATTCAGTAGCTGAATTTTATTCAGTAGCTGTGACTAATAACTATCAACAAGCTGATACGGGTACTAAAATGATTCATATCGGTAAAAATACCAAAAGCACCATTATCAGCAAAGGTATTTCTGCCGGACACAGTCAAAATTCGTATCGTGGCTTGGTGGATGTCAAACGCAGTGCAATCAATTCCCGTAACTATTCGGTTTGTGATTCACTGCTAATGGGAGATCAATGTGGGGCGCACACATTTCCTTATATTGATATTGAGAATCATACCTCGGTAGTGGAACACGAAGCCACAACCAGCAAAATATCAGAAGATCAATTGTTTTATTTGCAACAACGCGGATTAGATGAAGAGTCGGCTATCAATATGATTGTCAACGGATATGCCAAAGAAGTTTTGAATCAATTACCAATGGAATTTGCCGTTGAAGCACAAAAATTGTTGGAAATCAGTTTGGAAGGCAGTGTAGGGTAAATTAGTAGAAAGTAGAAAGTGCCAAGTGGAAAGTGCGCCTTGCAGTGTGAGTAAAATAGTGAAAAGTGAAAAACGAATGTGCGAAATATTAATAGTACCGTTGTCATTTCGACAGAATCCCGACCCAAGTCGGGATGACGAGAAATCTTATTATAATAGATTCATTTCAAAATGAGATTTCTCCTCACTCGTACCTCGCTCGTTCGAAATGACATCCCACATCCGACACCTATCATCGGACATCGGACTGACAATCAAATAACCAGATAACCCCCGACCCAACGTCGGGGCAGGCAGATAACCAAATCATCAAATAAATATAACATCAAAAAATATGAACCCAATATTAGAAATAAAAGATTTACATGCCAAAATAGGCGATAAAGAAATCATCAAAGGACTTAATTTAACCGTAAATCCGGGAGAAGTACACGCTATAATGGGCCCTAACGGTACCGGCAAAAGTACCTTGGCTAATGTTATTACCGGAAAAGACGGCTATGAAGTTACTAAAGGTGAAATATTATTTAACGGGAAAAATATTTTGGATCTCGATCCTGAAGAACGAGCTTTAGAAGGCCTGTTTCTCAGTTTTCAATATCCAGTAGAAATTCCGGGAGTTAGCATGACCAATTTTATGAAAGCTGCTATTGATGCCCAACGTAAATATAAAGGTTTAGATCCGATAAAACCCGGCGAATTTTTAAAAATGTTACGGGAGAAACAAGCAATGGTCAATATGCCATCTAAAATGAAAAACCGTTCGGTTAATGAAGGTTTTTCTGGCGGAGAAAAAAAACGAAATGAAATCTTTCAAATGGCAATGCTCAATCCGAAACTCGCCATTTTAGATGAAACCGATTCAGGATTAGACATTGATGCCTTGCGGTCAGTAGCTGAAGGTGTCAATAAACTGCGTAGTAAAGACAATGGCTTTATCGTTATAACCCATTACCAACGTTTGTTGGATTATATCGTCCCCGATATTGTACATATCATGTATGATGGTAAAATCGTTAAAACCGGCGATAAAGAACTGGCAAAAGAATTGGAAGCTAAAGGCTACGACGAATTAGTTAAAGGTTGAAAGTGTGTAGAGACGAATTATATTCGTCTTAAAGTAACAAGTAGAAACGTATGACTGTGCATCTAAATTGAGAATTAAAAATTAGATTTCTCACTACGTTCGAAATGACACAACACCCGTTTGTTCGGAATGACAACGCTTGTCATTCCAACTGAGCAACACAAAAGGACATCTGTCATTTCGAAGGAGCGCAGCGACTGAGAAATCTCAACGACATAGATTTCTCACTACGTTCGAAATGACAATCAAATAACTGATTAACCAAATAACCAGTATCATCAAATAACCGATTAATCAATATCATCAATAAAAAATGAAATTACAAGAAAATATCATATCATATATCACACAGAATCAAGCACAACTTTGGCAAGAATTTCCTGATTTTGTTGTAGCTGAGAAACAAAAAGCTTTTCAAAAGTTTCAACAAAAAGGTCTACCGACGATAAAAGATGAAAAATGGCGCAAAACCAATTTGAAAGAATTTATCAATCGATATTACCATCCGGCCTTTAATGAAATTGTCAATCAATATAATTTAATTGATACTTGTTTAGTACCGGCCTTAGAGACTTATAATGTCAACATTATTAATGGTCTTTTTCTGGGAAACAATAAATTGGAAGTCTTAAATAATGGGGTTATAATCGGCAGTCTCAAGGAAGCTATAAAAAAATATCCCGAATTGGTTAGGCCTTATTTCAACCAAATGGTTCAAAATTCCGATAATCCGGTAAACTATCTCAATACAGCTATGTTTACTGACGGTTTATTTATTTTTGTACCCAAAAATATTAAAAACTTTAAGGTGCAAATCACCCATAAGTTAGATGACAAAATAGATGCGCTTATCAATGTGCGAAATTTGATTATTGTTGAACAAAATACCCGTTTAGATATTATCCAATGCGACGACTCCAATATGCACCGCAGTCATTTTGCGACTTTTGTATCGGAAGTCTTTTTGAAAGAAAAAGCACAGTTAAATTGGTATAAATATCAGAATATCAACAACGTATCAGCTTTATTCAGCAATAGTTTTTATCGAGTTGAAGAAGCTGCACAGCTTTACACTAATTTTTTTGAGATGAATGGCAGACTTTTACGCAATGAACAATTTGCCGACATTGCCGGTAAAGAGGTCAAGGTCGATTTGTATGGATTATATTTAGCCGATAAAAAACAGCAAGCTGATAATGTGATATTTATCTCACATTCATCAGAAGGCAGTTACAGTAATCAAAAATTTAAAGGCATACTGGATGACAGTGCCAAAGGATTTTTTAACGGGCAAATTTTAGTCAAAAAAGATGCCCAACAAACCAATGCTTATCAAAAGAACGATAATATTTTATTAACTGATAAAAGCAGAATCAGCTCACAACCTTTCTTGGAGATTTATGCCGACGATGTCAGTTGCAGCCATGGTAGTACCACCGGACAAATTGATGAAGAAGCACTGTTTTATATCCGCCAGCGTGGCATTAGTAAACGGGATGCGCAATTGCTACAATTATATGCCTTTGCCGGAGAAATTATCGAAGCGGTTAAATTGGATGAGTTGATCGAGCCAACCAAAGATTTGGTTAAAAAACGACTTAATGGTGAATTGGATATCTGTGAAGATTGTATCTTGCAATGTGCTGTGAAGTAAATTAGTGGAAAGTGAAAAGTGCGAAGTGGAAAGTGAAAAGTGCGCATAGCTATGTGGATAATATAGTGGAAAGCACGGATAAAACGACACGGAGTGGCGTCCCTACGACGAAGAAAATAGGGATGGAAAGTGTGACTAACTATATGGATAATATAGTGAAAAGCGCGGATAAAGCGACACGGAGTGGCGTCCCTACGACGAAGGAAGTAGGGATGGAAAATGCCAAGTGTATCAAGCGGGACGGAATAAGTGCGAAATGATAAAGTGGAATGTGAAAAAATGGGAAATATGAC
>WGDF01000065.1 GCA_015493405.1 Flavobacteriaceae bacterium | reverse complement strand
TAACATATTTCTTAATGGCAATTAAAATCAGAATGGTCATTAAGTTGGAAATGAAATAATACAAACTCAAACCACTGGCATAATTGTTAAAGAAAAATAACAACATCACAGGTGATAAATAAATCATCCATTTCATCATTTTTTGCATATCGGGCATGCCTTCTTGGGTCGGCATAGAGTTTTGATTGGTCGCATTCATTTTCATATAAATAAACATGGTGATAGAAGCCAATAGAGCGAACAAGCTGACGTGATCACCATACATAGGTATTTTGAAAGGTAGATGTGCTATGGAATCATAGGCTGACAAATCATCTGCCCATAAAAATCCCTTTTGACGCAAGCCTATAGCCGCCGGAAAAAAGCGGAATAAAGCATAAAAAATCGGGATAAATAATAAAGATGGAATACAACCGGCCAAAGGACTAACACCCGCTTTGGATTGTAATGCCATAACTTCTTTTTGACGTTTGGCAGGATTGTCTTTATATTTTTTGTTGATTTCTTCAATCTCAGGTTTTAAGATTTTGCTTTTGGCTTGTGACAGATAGGTTTTGTAGGTCAATGGAGAGACCAATAGACGAATAATAATTGTCATCAAAATAATAACCAAACCATAACTGACGATAAAACTGCTCAAAAAATTGAATAAGGGCATAAAGAGCCATTTGTTGACCCAACCGAAAATCGTCCATCCTAAAGGTATGACTTTTTCAATGCCTAAATTGTAACTTTTCAAGAGTTTGTAATCATTGGGGCCATAAAACATTTTCATTTGATAGGACAAATTGCCGCCATCCGATTTTAAAGCGGTATCGGTGAAAAAATGTTTGGTAAAATGTAAACTGTCTTCTCCTGATTTGGCCAAATTAATTTGTTTGAACTTAACCGAATCCAAGGCTTTTTGCTCTGAAATCAAGAAAGTTGAAAAGAAATGTTGTTTATAGTCTATCCACTTAACATCTTTAGCTTGGTCGGTATCTTCAGCTTTCATAGCGCTCAGATTATCCACTTTACCATCTTCATATTCATATTTCAGACTGGTAAATCTGTTTTCGTATGTAATGGATTTCTCATGACGGTAAGCTTGCAGATCCCAATGTAAAGGTACAGCCGTATGTTGTAAAATATCTTCCAAATTCTTGGTGCGGATGTTAAAATCAAACATATAATCATCCGGTTTGAAAATATATTCGTATGCCAAATATTTATCGGGCCCGGCATACAATTTCATTGTTATTTTGGTTTGATTTCCCTCTTTGCTAATTGTAGGATGGAAATCTAAAATATCGGTATCAATGACGTTTCCTTTTTTAGTATGGAGTTTCAAATTGAAATGTGCATTATCTTTGACCAAAAATAGGGGTAGAGAGTCAAAGGTTTTGTATTTTTTCAATTCGAATGATTTGAAATAGCCACCTTTTTTAGCAATGACTGCTTTGATTAATTTATTTTCAAAAACAACATCATTTTGATTATCTTTGATAGTTAAATTATAGCTGAAATCACCAATTAATTTTGCGGCTTTTGCAACGCCGGCTGAATCTTTAGTAATTTTGAGTTCTTTAGTAACAGATTGGTTTTTAAGCTGTTCTAAAGAATCTTTCATTTTTTGTTCTTTCTTCTGTTTAGCTTCTAACACTTTCTGTTTTTCACAACTTTTCATCATCATATAAGTTGCAATAAAAAGCAAGGTATAAGTGATGAAAAAGCGCACATTAAAAATCTTTTTAGGTGCTTCGCCCGATTTTGCAGGGGCTTTTTTATTTTGTTTGGCCATATACTATTTAGTTATACTGGTTAATTGGTTATTTTGTTGTCATTTCGATCCCGACTTTCGTAGGGAGAGAAATCTCACTTTTCATTTCAGATTTATTTCAGATTCCTTCCCAATTAATGTCGGGGGCTAACTGGTTATTTTGTTGTCATTTCGAACGAATGAGGTACGAATGAGGAGAAATCTGGATTTCTCATCTTTTTACTCTTTCGATCATAAAGCTCTGTCGAAATGACAGAACATTTTCAATTATCACTTATC
>WGDF01000064.1 GCA_015493405.1 Flavobacteriaceae bacterium | reverse complement strand
CTAGTGTGGCAATCAGATATTCATCATCAGCTCCAGCACCTTTATATTGTCCGTCATAACCGACAAAAACCAATTGTCCGGGTTGAAATTCTGTCGCCTGTACCGGCATCGTTGAAACTTCAATTCCGGAACTCCATTCACTTCCTTTACGGACAAAAATTTCAAAATAATAGGTAGTTCCATTGGTTAAGTTATTAACAGTTAAGTTATTACCTGTTCCTTTATAGACTACTTGGTTAGCAGCTGAATAATTTGCATCAGCCGTATAAGCACTGCCGTCACCGGAAGGTGTAAAGTCTATACCGGCAGTTTCGTTGGCAACAACCAAAATTTCATCATAGCAAGCTGCAGGATTTATCCAATAAACCGTTGCTTTGGTATTTCCGGGGGAAGCATGTGCATCAGAAACATCTTGTAGTAAAATGGTTTTAGTAGTTGTTTTGCCGGTGGAATAACGGTATAAAGTACCATTAGCTGAATAGGCAAAAATTTCAAAGGTATATTCAGTATTATTGCTTAGTCCGGTTATTGTAGTTGAGGTAGCTGAACCTTTATATAAAATATGAGAATTAGGCGTTGTACTTCCATATGTGGCTGCTGCTGAATAATCGGTATTTTCGCCTAAATTGGTATTGGGGTCTAACGAATTAACCGAATGCGGTGTCGCACCTTCACGAGCAACAACCAAATAGCCGTCAAAATTACCTGTTGCAGGGGCTGTCCAACTTAAATCAATGCTTATTGCACCTATACAACCTGCCGTAAAACTATCCGGTTTTTCCGGTGTGGTATAAAAACTATCGGTTGCCGGTGTGCCGGAAGTAAAATAATCTTCACTACCGGGGGCACAGTTATATTCGTAAATTACGGCATAATATAATGTGCCGGGGGTTAAACCGGTTACATCAACCGTAGAGCCGTTTCCGTTATAAACGACCTTTTCATTTGTTCCAACATCGGTACCGGAGCTAAAATCGGCATTGGCGGTATAAGTGGCATCATCAACCGGCACAAAACCAACCGGATTAGCTTCACGCATAACCACAATTCTATTTTCGCCATCGCCATTAGTCCAGTTCAATGTGAGCGAGGTAGTCGTGATACTTTGCGGCGAATTAGCGTGGAAAGTTGCATCGGTTGTTGGTTCGACACAAGCACCGCAAGTCATGGTATGGCTACCCAAATATGAGGTCTCATCTTGAGCATAGCCGTCCCACTCCGTTGCTGGATCAAAAG
This sequence comes from Flavobacteriaceae bacterium, assembly GCA_015493405.1. Classification (GTDB taxonomy): domain Bacteria; phylum Bacteroidota; class Bacteroidia; order Flavobacteriales; family Flavobacteriaceae; genus WGBX01. Next base: position 1,689 of record WGDF01000064.1, on the reverse strand, counting down.
CATCTGTACCGTCTGTATCGCCGGAAGTAATGGATGCTTTCCTTACAAGCGTATGATCTTTGGTTGTCGTAGAACCACTACCCCATTGAGAACCGGGGTCTTGTCCGATTTTCCCAATAATATCTACTGATTGGTTTGTAGAAGTATTGTACAATTCAATGGCATCGTCACCATTGAATTTCATCACATCACTATTTGTAGACAAGTCAGCAGCGACACTTAAATCTTCATCATCATTTTCTATTACATAGGTTGCCCCATCAGACAAATTTCCTGATAGCGTCAAAGTGTAAGTAGCAGAATTTGCACCATTGTTATATTGCCTAATGTCATAATGGGATAAATCAACTGTATTTCCTGTAGCATTATATAATTCTAAATACTTGTTATTGCCGCTACCTTCAATATATTCCGAAATGATTAATTCAGATGCACAAGGCGGGTTATCATTTACCGTATAACTTTGTTCGGCTGATGTAGTATCATCGGCATTGTTATCCAGTGCATAAATCTCATAATACACGGTGGTTCCGTCTGCTTGGGCAGGAATATCAGTGTCTGTAGTATAAGTGTCGCCGGATGCCAAACTCATTGAAATGGTAGTATTCAAATTTCCACTTGTTGTACCCCAATGTAACTCTACACCATTAATTCCGTCAGGGTCCGTTACATCGGCAGATACACTTACGGTATCGGATGAGGTAACGGCGGTTGGGGTTTGGGTGATGTTGGTGATTGTGGGACCACTAGTGGCAGGGGCACCACATTGTACCACCACATCATCTAAATACCAAGTGTTAAAAGTTGAATTAAATTTGAATGTTACATCTGTTTCCGTGGATAAATCCACTCCTGATAAATTAGTTAAATCCACACTTTCATCTGCACCATTCTTATCAACATTAAATGTGTAAAACTGCACCCAAGAGCCACTTCCTATTTTATATTCCAAAGTAACGGAATTACCATCACCGCCACCGCTAGCATCTTGATGAAAATTTAGTGTATTAGGATTATCCACAGATGGCGAAATCATATAATCATTTGAACCAAATGCTCTACAAGGAGAAGCATTGCCATAATGAGACGAAGTGGTATCATTTGCTGTTCCACTATTCGTCCAGTCAGAAAAATCAACAAAATCTTCATTAATACAAGTGGAACCTGAATTATTATTTTGACTATTCCAAACTTCATTAACCCACTCCGGATGGTCAATAAAAGGATTTCTATTCCCTTGAAAGTTATAAACCGCTTCATTTCGATCTATTTCCCGTTGACTTACAGGATCATCGGTATTCCATTGTAATAAAATATTAAGAAACCAATCGGAAAATACTTGGTCGGAAGTGCCATTGAGCATCGGATGTGACCAACTCGATACTTGGTCTTCATAGCGTGTGGCAAAATAAAACAGCATACGGGCAATATCGCCTTTAAATTCATCAATTGGTTCAAAAACCGTATCGGAATAGCCGGCTGTTGCATTGGGTCCGACTTTACTACCATTGGTTGAAGTCCAACTAGGATTATTAACTATTCCAAAGGCATAGTTACTTCGTTGATTGTTAACATATCCATCGGAAGGCACAACAAAATGCCCGTCATTTTTCATAGGTGCTGCCGAGCTAAAAACAGATTGTGGTACTAAATGTTCTCTATTATAACACTCACCTTCCCTGTTATAAG
>WGDF01000063.1 GCA_015493405.1 Flavobacteriaceae bacterium | reverse complement strand
TATATCACCCCTTCGGGGTTCAATGGTGTGTTTTTTATTGTTTTATCTAAATATATCACCCCTTCGGGGTTCTTTATATATGAAGCCCGAAGGGCTGATATTATTGTAAAAAACCATAAAAACAGAATCATTAAAACCCCAAAGGGGTGGCATTATTATTTGAGATATTATATATTACCCACCTTAATCGATATAGAACCATTTACATGTTGATTATCAGATTTTTAAATCCTTTTTTTATCAGTTGACATTCAATTTAATTGTTCCAAAAAGACTTATGCTTTCATTAATTTGCAATATCACTGATAAATTTAATGCGATACATCCGTAATTCTTCATCTTCATATTCTCCTTCAAACTCTTCCATAGCCGCACTTATTTTATCCGATTCAGCTTCCATAAAATAGTCATGAAGTTCTTCTATTTGATCTTCATCAAATATATCTTCCAAATAGTAATCAATATTGAGTTTGGTACCCATATATACAATTTGTTCCATTTCTTTGAGCAATTCGTCCATCGTTAGTCCTTTAGCCGATGCTATATCATCCAAAGGAATTTTGCGATCCGTATTTTTAATAATAAATATTTTTAAAGCCGATTTATTTGCCGTAGATTTAACGATAAAATCTTCCGGCCTGACAATATTGTTCTCTGCGACATATTTAGAAATAAGCTCCACAAAAGGTTGCCCGAACTTACGTGCTTTACCCTCTCCAACGCCATAAATAGTAGCCAACTCTTCAATACTGGTTGGATATTTAAGTGCCATATCTTCAAGAGACGGTTCTTGAAAAATAACATAAGGCGGTACGCCTTTCTTTTTAGAAACGTCTTTACGCAAACCTTTGAGCATCTTAACCAATTTTTCATCACTAGCAGCGGATTTGCCAACGTTGGTGTTGGAACTTGCCGTGTCATATTGATGGTCTTCGGTCATCATAAATGAAACCGGTTTTTGTATAAATGCTCTACCTTTATCCGTTAATTGCAAGACGCCGTAATTTTCAATTTGCTTTTTGAGATAGCCTGCCACGAGCAATTGACGAATCAAAGCCATCCAATAAGCTTCATCTTGCTCTTTGCCGATGCCAAAAAATTGTTGCGCATTGGTATTATGCGATTTTATCAAAGCATTTTCTTTGCCGACCAGCGTATTAATAATTTCTCTGGCTTTGTATATTTCTTTGGTTTGATCAATCACTTTCAATACTTTTTGAGCAGATGCTTTTGCCTCAATTTTTTTCTTGGGATGGCGCACATTATCATCCATATCCCCACCTTCTCCAGTAGCCGGATCAAAAGTTTCACCAAAATAATGCAGTAAAAATTGACGCCGTGAAATAGATGTCTCGGCATAAGCTACAACCTCATTGAGCAAGGCTGTTGCAATTTCTTTTTCGGCAATAGTCTTATTTTGGGTGATGAATTTTTCGAGTTTTTCAATATCTTTATAAGCATAAAAAGCCAAGCAATGCCCTTCTCCACCATCCCGTCCGGCGCGACCGGTTTCCTGATAATAACTTTCGAGACTTTTGGGCATATCATAGTGAATTACGAAACGCACATCCGGTTTGTCAATGCCCATACCAAAAGCAATAGTAGCAACTACCACATCGGCATCATTCATCAAAAACATATCTTGATGTTTAGAACGCGTCTTGCTGTCCAAGCCGGCATGATAAGGAATCGCTTTAATACCGTTCACTTGCAAAGTTTGCACTAATTGTTCCACCGATTTACGACTCAAGGTATAAACAATCCCCGATTCACCGTCATGTTGTTTGATAAATTTAATCAAATCTTTATCGACGTCTTTAGTTTTTTGACGGACTTCATAAAAAAGATTAGGCCGGTTAAAAGAAGCTTTGAAAACATTGGCATGTTGTATGTGTAAGTTTTTCAAAATATCTTCCTGCACTTTAGTCGTGGCCGTCGCGGTTAAGGCAATGATTGGTAAATCGGGATTGATATCATCTATTATTCTTCGCAGATTGCCATATTCCGGTCTGAAATCATGTCCCCATTCGGAAATGCAATGCGCTTCGTCAATAGCGATGAAAGATAAATTAACCGATCTCAGAAATTCAACATTTTCTTCTTTTTTCAAAGATTCGGGCGCAACATATAAAAGTTTGGTAATCCCGTTTTTAATATCTTCTTTGACCTGTCTGGTTTCCGTTTTATTTAAAGTTGAATTCAACAAATGCACAATACCGGGGTTTTCTGAAATGCCACGCAAAGCATCCACTTGATTCTTCATCAAAGCAATCAAAGGAGAGACTACAATAGCAGTTCCTTCCTTGAGTAAAGCCGGTAATTGATAGGTTAAGGATTTACCGCCACCGGTAGGCATAACAGCAAAAGTATTATGTCCATCCATAATACTTTCGGTTACTTGTTCTTGCAATCCTTTAAACTGGTCAAATCCGAAATAACGTTTTAAAGCGGATTTTAATGCGATAGATTGTGCTTCTGTCATAAACTGTTTAATTATTAAACTAAAATACAAAAATAAATTTGTCAAAAAGTCTTTTTCAAAAATTTAATCTTAAATTTGCATTGAAAGCTAAGGTTTATAGCCTATTGTTTATTCAAATATAAGTATTTTTTTCGAAAGTTAAACTAACAAAAAAATTAATTGCTTGGAAAATAAAAATAAAATCATCAGTTCGGCTCAAAAAACAATTCAAATAGAAATTGATGCTTTATCTCATTTACCGGAACAAATCAATGATGAGTTTGTTGCCATAACCAATATGATTGCCAAATCTAAAGGACGTTTAATTGTTACCGGCATCGGTAAAAGCGCCAATATTGCTACCAAAATAGTTGCAACGCTTAACTCAACCGGCACACCGGCTGTTTTTATGCATGCCAGTGATGCCATTCATGGCGATTTGGGCATCATTCAAAAAAATGATATTGTATTGATGCTTTCCAAAAGTGGCAATACGCCCGAAATCAAAGTATTAATTCCTTTAATTAAAAATTTTGGGAACAAAATAATCGGATTAACCGCCAATAAAAGTTCTTTTTTGGCCAATCAAGCCGATTTTTTACTTTATACGCCTATGGAAAAAGAAGCTTGTCCCAACAATTTGGCCCCGACGACCAGCACTACTTTACAATTGGTTATGGGCGATGCTTTGGCCGTTGCCTTATTGGCATATAAAAATTTTAAAGATCAAGATTTTGCCAAATATCATCCCGGAGGCACGCTGGGAAAACGTTTATATCTAAGAGTTCATAATCTTATGATTCAAAATGAAAAACCCTTATCGGCGCCTTATGATCTGATCAAAGATGTCATCATTGAAATTACAAAAAAAAGACTAGGCGCTACGGCTATAGTTGAAAATAATAAATTAAAAGGCATTATTACCGATGGCGATGTACGGCGTATGTTACAACAAAATTTAGATATTGCCAGCGTCAAAGCACAAGATGTGATGAACCCCAAGCCTAAAACCATACGCCAGGATAAATTAGCAGTTGATGCGTTACATCAAATGCAAGAACACAATATCAGCCAATTGGTCGTGATAGATGAAAAAGGCCTTTACAAAGGTATGATTCATTTGCACGATTTGTTAAAAGAAGGAATAATTTAAGATAATAAAGGAACGCGATGTCTGAACAAAAAGAAATGAACATTATCGACCATTTAAATGATTTAAGAAAATTCTTGTTTCATTCGGCTTTAGCGGTAGCAGTAGGTGCCATTATTATTGCCATTAATATTCGCTTTGTTTATGATAAAATCATTTTTGCCCCTAAAAATCCCGATTTTATCACTTACCGGATGTTTTGTAAAATCAGTGATGCACTTTGTATCAAAAAAATTCCGATTAATATTATCAATCGTTCTATGTCAGGCCAATTTTCAGCCCATATCTGGACCTCCATTATTTTTGGCGTCATTATAGCCTTTCCTTACATTATATATGAGTTGTGGAAATTTATCAAACCGGCTTTGTATGATAACGAAAAAAAATACGGATTAACTTTTATCATCACCAGCAGTTTCTTGTTTATTCTGGGAATTTTATTCGGTTACTATGTCATTACGCCTTTATCCGTTAATTTTTTAGGCAATTATTTTGTAACGAGCGAAATCAAAAATAATATTGATTTATCTTCCTATAATTCTTTGGTAAGAACAACGGTCTTAGCTAATGGAATTGTATTTGAAATGCCCATTATTATCTATTTTTTAGCCAAAATGGGCTTGGTAGATGACCATTTTTTGAAACAAAATCGCAAATATGCCTTAATCATCATTCTATTACTGGCGGCCGTTATCACGCCTCCAGATATTGTCAGTCAGATTATTGTGGCTATTCCACTAATGATTTTATATGAAATCAGTATTTATGTCGCCAAAATTGTTGGACAAAAATACGGCACCGATATCACCAAAGCATAGCTTAGAAATTAAAAAAATATGAAATTAAGAGCAGATCATCTCGTCAAGAAATACGGTTCAAAAGAAGTTGTTCGTGACAATTCTCTTGAAGTCAATCAAGGAGAAATCATCGGACTTTTAGGGCCAAACGGAGCCGGTAAAACGACCACTTTTTATATGATTGTCGGCTTGATAAAACCCAACAGAGGTCATGTTTATTTGGATAATATGGAAATTACGGATTATCCCATGTATAAACGTGCACAACTGGGAATTGGTTATTTGGCACAAGAAAATTCCGTTTTTCGTGACTTGAGTATTGAAGACAATATTAAAGCCGCTTTAGAATTCTCAACTTTATCCAAAGCCGAACAAAAAACTAAATTGGATAGCCTGCTTGAAGAATTCGGTCTAACAGAAAAACGCAAACGCTTGGGCAAACTTTTATCGGGTGGCGAACGACGACGAACCGAAATTGCGCGTGCTCTGGCTTCCAATCCCAAATTTATTTTACTGGATGAACCTTTTGCCGGTGTCGATCCCATTGCAGTAGAAGATATTCAAAAAATTGTCGCCCATCTCAAGGATAAAAATATCGGTATTCTCATTACGGATCACAATGTGCAAGAGACCCTTGCCATTACCGACAAAACCTACCTGATGTTTGAAGGTAAAATTCTTAAACACGGCACGCCTGAAGAACTTGCTGCCGATGAAATGGTCCGAAAAGTCTATTTAGGACAAAATTTTGAATTACGTAAAAAGAAAGAAGTTTAAAAATCTATTTATTAAAAAAATCAAACTCATCATCAAAATTATGACCCAATATGAATCCAGACGCTAAAAAACAAAAGCAACACAAAGCCGGCTTTGTAAACATTATAGGTAATCCGAATGTAGGCAAATCGACTTTTTTAAATGCTATAGTTGGTGAAGATTTAGCCATTACGACACCAAAAGCGCAAACCACACGTCACCGTATTTTAGGCATCGTCAATGGCGATGATTATCAAGTCATTTTCTCGGACACGCCCGGTATTATTAAACCGGCTTATGAAATGCAAGAGGCTATGATGGATTTTGTCAAAACTTCTTTTGAAGATGCCGACATTATAATATATATGGTAGAAGCCGGTGAAAAAGATTTAAAGAATGAAGCCTTTTTCAAGAAAATCGCTCAGGCTAAAGTGCCGGTTTTATTACTGATCAACAAGGTTGACTTAACCGAGCAAGAAGCCTTGGAAAAAATGATTCAATATTGGCAAGAAAAAGTCCCGAATGCCGAAATTTTCCCGGTCTCTGCCCTACATGGTTTTGGTATCAATCAAGTTTTTAACCGCATCTTGGAACTGTTACCCGAATCGCCTCCTTATTTCGGTAAAGATCAACTTACTGATAAAACCGAACGCTTTATCGTCAATGAAAAAATTAGAGAAAAAATTTTAAAACACTATAAACTGGAAATCCCTTATGCTGTGGAAGTAGATACCGAAGAATTTATTGAAGAGGGCGACCGCATTCGCATTCGTTCGATTATCTACGTGGAGCGCGACTCACAAAAAGGTATTATTATTGGTCATAAAGGAGCCGGACTCAAACGCGTCGGCACCGAAGCTCGTAAAGATTTGGAAAAATTTTTCGGAAAAAAAATCTATCTGGAACTTTATGTTAAAGTCAATAAAGATTGGCGTAAAAAAAATGATCAATTACGACGTTTCGGCTATAAAGATTAACATTCGATAATCAATTCTTAAATATTTAATCTAACCAAATTATAGACATTGAAAGCTCTATGTATTTATAACCCTCAAGCCGGCGGTGGCAAAGCACAAAAACAATTGAATCTAGTCAAAAAACTATTTGAAAAATATCAAATTAATGCCGATATTCAATTGACCAAATATGCCCGTCACGGTACTAAACTGGTGCAACAAGTCGATTTATCAAAATATGACGTCTTAATTGTAGCCGGAGGTGACGGTAGTTTTTTTGATGTTCTCAATGCTTATGTCAATAATTGGCTGGATTCTAATATTCCGATTGGTTTAATTCCCGTTGGCACCGGCAATTCATTGTCAAAAGATATAAGTCTGAGAATTAAAGATTTAGAAGATTTTGTTAAAACGATACATGAGCAAAAAATAAAATATTTTGACATCGGAAAAGTGCAAACAAATAAAGAAATTTTTTACTTTGCCAATATGACCGGATTCGGATTCACCACTGATGTAACCTTAACCGGCATCAAATATAAATTTTTGGGTGATTTTGCCTATACTTTAGGCGTTATTCTCAATACGGTCAAACTAAAATCATATCCTTTACAAATGATTATCGACGGCAAAACATACGATATGAATAATACCTATGTAACCATTTCCAATTCAAAATATGCCGGTGGCAAAATGATGGTTGCCCCAAGAGCTTCTGTAAACGATGGCTTATTGGACATTGTCGTAGTCAATAAAGTCAGTCGTTGGGAACTCCTTAAAACGTTTCCCAAAATTTTTGATGGCACCTACATTCACTCCCCTTTTGTCTCTTATTATCAAAGTCCGGCTGTGGCTTTTACCACTAATCATCAAAAAATAGTCTCCCCCGACGGCGAAATTTTGGGCCAACTCCCTATTAAAGTATCTGTGATTCCCAAAGCCCTACCGATTTTTGTAACTGAAGCTTTTGTCTAATAAGTTAAACAAGGATGGTAAGAAGCAATAAACACTAATAAACGCGCAAAGTGTTCTATGAAATGTAATAATTCCTCAATTCCTCAAATACCCCCCCTACGAAAGTAGGGGCACGCGATTAACCAAATCATCAGACATACAAAATATTTTCGTATATTTGTTGTTAGAACTTGGCATTCACCCCAAAAACCATACTATTATGGACCAACCCAAAAAACTCAATATGAAAATGAAAGTTTCCAATTCTTTTAAAATCTATGTCAGTCATGTCATCAACGGTGATTTTAAAGAAGGCGATTTGGAAAGGGGTTTTACCAAAGTAGTTACAAAAACCATAGGTGATGCCGTTTACTACAAACGCCCACCCAAAGACATGATGGTTATGGCAGTCATCAAAAAACGCGATATGAAATTTCTTGAGGATAAGTACAAAGAAATACTCCCCGATTTGATTTATTTTGTTTAATGAATTGTTGATTCAATCCGAATTATTCACCATGACCAACGATTTACAATAACTTGTTATAAAATTGTTTATATTCTAAAACAATTAGTTATTTAGACATATTAAATTAATGTCAAATAGCTTTGCCTCTGTTTTTATCGGAAACCGCTATCGGATTTCATTTCATAAAATACTAGGTTTATTGCTAAAAGAATAATCAAAGGTAGTATCCCTTTTTGTGTGTATAGTTTCGTTTTCTTATATGCAAATGTAATGATTATTTCCTTGTCTTTGAATGCTTGCAAGAACGGAATGAAGGCTGAGGCGTAGCCGAAGCCGTAATGGAGTTCTTGCAAGCATTCAAAATTTCTTATTTTTCTTATTCTTCCCATTGGAATGA
>WGDF01000062.1 GCA_015493405.1 Flavobacteriaceae bacterium | reverse complement strand
CGTAGTGCTCAATATTATAAAGTGCTTTTGTAGAATCTCCGGTATGTCCGATAACGGTCTGTATTTCATTTTCAAGGGCGTTAAAATTATCGTCATCGACAAAATGCAAGCCACCGGTGTGAGCCCCGAGCAAATTTATAGGCCAACTAAAGCCGGTTTCCAAATCTCTTCCTTTTATCAGTTGATATCTTCCTATTGGCGTATCATCATTCGGCGCTTCGAGATATACGCCGTCTTCAAAGCCCGATTTGAATAACAGTTTTGGTACACCAGATGTTTTATGTATCAATCTCTTATTACAGGAAATGGATATTAATAAAATTCCGATTATTGGTAAAATAATATAAGATTTCATTTTTTATGTTGATACAAACATACGATATTTAAAAGTAAAATCTAAATTGCTCTATATCAAACCACTCCTATTCTATCAATTGTATTGATTTATAGGGTTAATGACAACGCGCTGATCAGAGAAGCAAATCCGATGGAATATGTTTAAGGATGGCAATATAGTTTTGTAAGAATCATTTTAAGAGACTGTTTTTTTCAGTGCATAAATTATCTTGACATCGTAACTCAAACATACTCAGCTTTTCTAATTTTGCCGTATATTTGTTCCAAAATAACAAAATATGGCTGCAATTTGGTATAGTATTTTAGCAATGTTGATAGGCACTTATATCTTGCTCGACGGATATGATGTGGGGGCGGGAATGAGTTATTTACTGTTTGCCGATACGGAAGAAGAAAAACAAAAAGTATCCAACAGCATCAGTTCTATGTGGGATGCCAATGAAGTATGGTTGATTACTTTTATCGGTTTGGCTATGGCTATTTTTCCAAAATATGCCCAAATATTATTTGATAATTTCGGGGGGTATATTTTGCTTTTTCTTTTGTTTCTACTTTTAAAAACACTCAGTTTTAATTTAATGTGGGTTTTTAAAGACCGCGTTAAAATCAAAAAATATTTGGGTTATTTATTCGGATTCTTAAATTTGATGCTCGTCATATTTATCAGTTTGATATTTGCCAATATTTTGAGAGGGCTTTTTTTGGAAGATCATGCGACACGGCTCTTGTTTGTCAGTCAGCATTTTTCACCTTTTTCTAAGCAGGTCGGTTTTTTCGATTGGTTTACGCTGCTCGCAACAAGTATGATTTTTATCGGGATTTTAATACACGGATTAGGTTGGATTGTCTTGAAAAACAAAGGAGCTTTCAATCGAAAATTAAAAAAAATCATTCAACGCTTGGCTTTAATTGAAGTCATTTTAATTCTATTATTTTTGGCAGCTTGGTATTTTTTACATCCGAATGTTTTTCATAACTACTGGACTTATCCTTTCTTGTTTTTCTTTCCGATTGTTGCGTTTATTTCGCTCATCGGTTTAATTGGAATTCGAACTTATCCGGGAGAAAATAAAGCCTTTTTACTCTCCACAAACCTCATCATATTTTCTTGGTTTAGCATTATGTTTGCCATTTACCCCAATTTTATTATGCCCTTGGGAACAAGCCGATTAACAGCATTTAATGCCGGTTTTGATGATCCCAATCGATTTTTTATCGAATGGTGGCTTTTAGTCATCGGCGCTTTACTCTTGGGTTATTCTATTGTGGTTCATAAGTATATGAAAGGGGAACTTAATAAATAGTCAACTTCAACGTTTTGTTTATTTTAAATATTTCATTTTCGAAACATTACAGGAGGCTGTCTCAAAAGCATCAGGAATATATCTGAGAATTGAATATTTGAAAAAACTCTCAAGATAGCTACCCGAATATGGAAACCCTTTTGAGACAGTCTCCTTCGGATTAAACCTTTTATTTATCCCAAAACAAAACTATTTTTTTCGATGCTTAGTCTTTTTTCCAACTCTAATTTCATCGCCATTTTGTAATTTTTTACTCACTAAATTATAGGGCCCTGTAATAATTTCATCGCCTTCTTTTAAGCCTTTGATAATCTCAATATTATTATCATCTTGGACACCGGTTTCAACAACTTTGATTTTGGCTTTCCCATGATTGTTGACAAACACCACTTCAAATTTTTGGTTAGCTTCCTTATGTTTGTTAAACTTGGCATGTGTTGCTTTTGCAATGGTATCGGAACGAACCGTAACGGCACTGATAGGAACAGCGATGACGTTTTTTTTAACCTTAGTAATAATGTCAACTGAAGCCGTCATGCCAGGTCTAAAGGGAGAATAATTTTTTGGTTTGTCCTTAAGCAAATGCTTGTAAGAGGACTCTAAAACACGAATCTTAACTTTGAAGTTGGTAATTTGGTCACCACTTCCCAAGTTGCTGTCAGCCGAATTGGCAATTTCGGTTATTTGACCTTTAAAGCGATTTTTGAGATAAGCATCAACATCGATAAGAGCTGAGTCACCGACTTTGATTTTGACAATATCATTTTCATTGATATCGACCACGGCTTCCATATTATTTAAGTTGGCAATACGCATAATTTCAGTTCCGGTCATTTGTTTGGTACCGACCACACGTTCGCCCATTTCAACATTGAGCTTAGATATGGTGCCGGAAATCGGGGCATAAATAGTGGTGCGAGATAAATTATCTTGAGCTTCATTGAGATTTGCCAAGGCGGAATTGACAGAAAATTTGGCCGCATTTTTAGTAGCTAAGGCCACTTTGTAATT
>WGDF01000061.1 GCA_015493405.1 Flavobacteriaceae bacterium | reverse complement strand
TTTACTACGCTAAATATGTTTTTTCTTTCCTCTATGGTGCCCACGTTCAAAATAAAATGATCAGGCAAATTATATTTATTATTAATCTGATCAATCAACGCATCATCTGCCTGTTCTTTAAAAACTTGATGACACCCCTGATAAATCACTTCGATTTTATGCTCAGGAATTTTTAAATATTTAATAATATCCTTTTTTGTTTGTTCGCTAATCGCAACCACTTTATCCGCCATTTGTGCAGCTTTCTTAAACTTATAAAAGTAAATTTTTCTATCGATGGGCTTATACAATTCGGGGTGATGAACAAAAATCAAATCGTGGATCGTAACGATTGATTTTACAGGAATTTTGTCGATACCAAAAGGCAATTCTCCGGTCAAACCGTGGTAGATATCAATTTGATCTTTTTGCAGGTCTTTCAAAATGGATTTACTGCGCCAAAACCAAGGGAATTTTTGAAGAAGGAAACTTTCAGGTTGCCGTACTTTCATATTGCCGGAAATCTGTAAACGGTTGATTTTCGGTGGTTTGGGATTGTAAAGAAAATATGAATTATCCGGATAATACTGCGCCATTATACGCACCAAATCCCGACTGTAATTACCCAATCCCGTAGTGTTGTGAAAAATTCTTTTGGCATCGTATCCTATACGCATCAGATTTGACTTATTTGATTAAAATTTTTTGTTACAAGTTTTTTCTGTATCTCGATTTTAGTTGCAATTTCTTGAGACAATCGGTCATAGTTGTTGGAAATATAATACATTTTTTCCAAAATAAGCCCTACAATTTTTCCTGATTGCCAAAGTTGTTCGTCATGACTTTCAATAATCAAATCATTTCTATCCAAATTCATGCCTATAACGCCTTTATATTTTGCACTATAAGACAATGCAACGGCAGGTGTTCCCATTTGTAAAGTAGAAATTGCTGCATGCATTCGTCCTGTAAGTGTCATATAACCATTTCCCAATATAAAACGAGCGCGTGTGGGCAATATTTTATCAGTTATGGCAACCATACGATTATAATGTTCATTCGAAAAAGCAGGATCCGATTTTAGATAAGACAAAAATTCATTTATTTGTTTAGCTTCATCACCGTGAGGCGGATGGGGGTATGTGCCAATAAAACAATTTTTTTATCTTGATAGAGTTTGTCTTTTAAGATGTTTAAAATCAATGATTTATAAGAGTTGAAATAAGCTTTTTTATCCGAGGTGTAATAATGTCCTTGCAAACCGGATATGACTAAAGTGATGTATTTTTTTGGAACCAGATGATATTGGTTTAAAATAGCAGCTTCTATATTTTCATCGTTTTGCAAAGGGAGATCCATAAAGGCTAAATCAGCGCCTTGATATACATTTTTGTCAAGTTTAAATTCATTTTTCAAATAATTTTTGCTCCAAAAATCACGAACAAAAATGGGTATTTTATGATAAAAATACTTCATAGCCAATCGGTTACGAATTTCGTTAAACGGACCTATACTTTGTCCCAATAACACAATTTTTGTAGTTTTGGACCAACGCCAATATTTGAGCAATTCGCGATATATTTTTTTGGTATAATATTCAGATAAATCGTCACCTCCTAAAATAATGACTTCATCATAGGGTTCAATTTCACTAGCATCAATCAAATATTTTCTTTTTTGATAGGAACGCACCCATTTATATTTAGATTGTATAAAATTTTTGGGCTTATGATGGGTTAATTTTATGGGATAGACAAGTTCGGATTGTATTTCTTCAAAACTTGAAAAACCATTACATTGGCAATAAAATTCGGTATCCCGACCATAACGATTTTGCAATTCATGTAAAGCGACCAATCCCATCATTGCGCTACCATAATTATTTAGACAATGAAAATGATGAATCAATATTTTCTTTATTTTCTTTTGAGCCATTTTTTTAATTTTGATCTGAATTTTGTCCATTGTGAATGCTCATAGACTTCCTCTAATTTATGTATCAAGGGCTGCAATTCTTTTTTTAATTCGGGAATATCTTTATAATGTTTGGAATAAAATGATTTTTCTTGTAATTGCATCCGTATTTTATAAATTTTCCGTCTTTTTTTCGATTTTATTTTTTCCGGCTTGACTCTTTTGACAGGTGTAAAATTGTCTTTTTTTTGCTGTAAATATAGGCGATAGGCTAGGCCTTCACGACGGTGTCTGAAACCTCCCGCTTGACTTTGTATCAATGCTTCTGGAGTCATATTTTCATAATGCAAATGACCTAATTCCATATTTTTTCGAATTAAATCATCTAAAACAGGATGCCGCGTAACAATAGCATTGGTGCCCTTATAGTCATTTTCAAATTTCGGGATCCATGCATCTCCAAAAGAAATATCAGCCGTCTCTCCAATAATATCATCACAGTAATCACAAGCCTTGAGTTTAAATAAGCCCCATCCCCAATTGGTGCCAAAAAGTTCATTATTGGGTTTGGTATAGGAAACATTTTTAGTATCAATCAATTGTGTGCCATAGTCGCCGACTTTTCGATCGGGGAGTTTATAGCGAAAATTAAAATGTTTGACTGCCGTTTCTTTGACCGGAAACTGAGCGATTAAAGAAGAAAGATAATGTGTCGATTTTAGATGACCGCAAAAAATGCCAATCGTATAAACAATTCGTTTGGCAAAAATAGGTTCAGTTTGCTGTAATAAGCGAACACCTTTGATATAACAGGGTAATCCAACTATGGCATAACGTCCTTCATGCCTTTTGATAAATTTTAAGACTTCCTCTAAATTTGTAGGATAATATTTTGATTTTGAGGCTTTTTCATTTGATTGCAAATCTCTGGTTACTTGGTATTTAAACTTAATAAAAGGCTTATTTTGTTCAGCTACATTGATAACAAAATCAACAAATTTTTCATTAAGCAGTTGTTGTGTTAACCAAGATACGCTTCCTCCGGAGCTCCCTTGTCGTCGATAATTGCCTACAGCTACATAGCCTGCATAAATGTTTTTATAATAGCCAAATTCAGGATTATAAAAGCTGTTCTCATTAGCATATAAATTGCGAGCAATCTTAGTTTCATCTGTTTGGTGGTCTGCAAAAGGACAAACTATTAACCCCGGATTTTCAGCATCAATTAATTGTGGTAAATATTGACCATTTTCAGTTAAATGCATTTTAAAAGCAGACTGATCTGAAGCCGTACAAATGCCGCAACCACTGCAATAATTTTGCTCAATAACTGTATTTAATAATTTTTGAGGGGTAATTTTATGCCTCATTTTTCCCAAGTTGAAAGTTCTCCTACAGCGTCTGACTTGGCTAAATCCGGAATTGAAATAATATATTTTCCACGTTTGACTATGGATTTTGGTGCCCAAGAAAATAACCACCAATCTTCATCAGAACCTTGTCCGGGTTTGCCTTTATCAGGCTTAGGCGCTCCGACATATGGATTAGGAATCGGCATGTTTTCCATCAAATATAAATAATGAACATAAAAATGTTGGGCACTGGCTGATCGTAATAAGTTAACTTTAACATCATTGATATTTTTTGTACCAAAAATTTTATGTGGCTCTTTATAAAAGCCGGTTAAAACCGGATAATCATTTGGATCTGCTACTTTTTCAATAGTTTCAAAAAAATGAGGCATAATTTCTACATCATCTTGAAAATAATGCACCCATTCTATGGCAGGATCAGCTAGAAAATAAGAAAAACCTGTATTCATAGAAAAAACCAAACCCATATTTTTGGGATTATCAATATAAGTATTTTCAGGAAATTGTTCTTTAATTTGTTGATACTGATTGTGATACTTTGAATCCGAGCCATCGTTTACAATCAATATTTCTTCGGGTCGACCTTCTAATTGTGTTAATAATTTGATTAAAAATTCCGGCCGATTATAAGTTGTAATTAAGATACCGTTTCGTTTAGAGTCGCCCTTTTTATAATATTTTTTTAAATTGATTTTGGTAAATATAAGTGACTTTAAGGCAGCCAATTTTTCTTTGGTACTTCTGTTTTTTTTATAAACTATAAATAGATGATTGCCCCAGACCGGTTTATATGATTTTTGAATCAAATCTAAAAAATTATTGGTATAATCTTCCGACATTTTTTTATGAAAGACGATATATTCCAAATTATAATCCGATAAACGGATGTCTTTTAAAATTTGATAAGGAAAAACTTTCGGAAAGTCATATAACAAAACTTCCGGTCCGATGAAAATTTGATTTTCAAGACCATTTTTCTTTAAAAATTTAACCAAAGGCAACCAATATTTATTTTTGGGATACATAGCAGAAAATATTGTTTCTCGCAAATATCGTAAAAAATATAGAATGAGCTAAAAAGTTATCCATTTATATTTTTGTTGCATAGCGGTTATTTCAGCTTGAAGTTTGCTCATCCGATGGAGGTTCTGCATAGACCCCGGATTGAAGCTTTTATGCGCCAATGACTGGCGGATTCTATCAATTTGTTTCATAATAGGCATAGCTTTCGAAGATATTATACTTTCTGAGAATATCTTCCAAATATAATTGATTGCCAATTGGTTAGGGTGGATATAATCATCCTTATAAAACCGATAATCGCGCAAATCATCCATCAAAATTTCGTAAGAAGGAAAATAATAAATAGCATCTTTAAGAGCGTGAACAGCTGTAATCAGATGAGATTTGCTGCGCTGATTTTCTACAAATCCATTTTTTAAATGACGCACAGGGCTGATACTCATTAAAATTTTAATCTTAGGATTGGCTTTTCTTGCCAGCTGAATAATATTTTTTAATTCATCAGCAATTTCAGTAGGCGTGAGTATAATTTTATCAAATTCTTTTTGAGGAACTTTATGACAATTATTGACTATTTCACCCGTTTTTTTATGATGATAAACCCAAGCCGTTCCAAAGGTTAGAAAGAGCCAATCGGCAGTTTTTAAAAATTGATTGGCTCGATTGATTTTATCATTTATTGCTTGTAAATAATCAATTTTATCCGTTCGGTTAAATTCGGAGTGCAAGTCAAAACTTTTCCATAGAGACTGATGAAAAAAGAGATCTTGTTCATTAAAAAGTTCTTGATTTACAACACGTTTCAACAATTTGCGAATAGAAACAGGATTAAAAACTGTCCCGAACGGATTAATGTGATTTTGAAATTGATAATAATCCAGTTTGTTTTGGATATTTGTGACGAAACAAGAACCCAATCCGAAAATTTTATCTTGATAAGCGATTTTTTCGGAGCTTTCAGGCACCTCTATAATAGTCCTAAACTTCATCTTGCATTTGTTTTTGATAATCTTGTCGCAATATGCGTCTCATTATTTTGTTGGAAGCCGTTCGGGGTAATTTATCTATGATAATCATATCGTGAATTTTAAACAACGGATTGAGTTTTTGTTTAATCAACTTTTGTAATTCGTGCTGTATCAATTCTTTATCAACGATGCTATTAGGCACCAAATATATTACCAATTGTGCCGGACCACCTTCGAGAGGGCTGACAGCTATTGCTGCTGATTCTGTTACGGCAAGGTGCGAATTGACCAATTCTTCTATTTGCAACGAGCTGACTTTAATACCACCCAAATTCATACTATCATCGGTGCGGCCCATAACGCGATAATAACCATTTTCCATTTTAACCAAAAAATCGCCGTGACGTCGTAGCAATTTACCTTCTATTTTGGGCGTATCTTTATAATATACTTGGTGATGATCTCGATTTAACAGCTTAAAGGATAAACCCATAGCAGGCGGCACTAAAAAGACTTCGCCTTTGTCTGAGAGGTTACCTTCTTCATTAACAATCACAAATTCACTTCCTAAAGCAGGGGTTGAAAAAGTTGACGGGATATTGGTTTGAATTAAAGTGGAAGTCACATAACCACCACCTATTTCCGTTCCGCCACAATATTCAATAATTGGTTTATTATCAACTAATTGCATCAAATATTCCATTTCATTCGGGTTAGAACTTTCTCCGGTAGAACTAAAACATTTGATACTCGACCAGTCAAAAGCTTCCATAACTCCAGTATTTTTCCAAGCCCGAACGATACTCGGGACAACGCCTAGCATATTGACTTGGACATCTTGAATAAATTGCCCGAATACGTCGCTCATCGGACTCCCTTCAAACAAGGCAATTGTGCCGTTGTTGATCAGTGTTGCAAAGATGAGCCAAGGCCCCATCATCCAGCCCAGATTAGTTGGCCAAGCGACAACATCCCCCTGTTGTATATCGTGGTGATAATAGCCGTCTGCAGCCGATTTTATGGCTGTTGTATGATTCCAAGGAATAGCTTTGGGACTACCGGTCGTACCTGATGAAAACAAAATGGTCATAGTATCCAAGGGTGCCATGGCTTCGGATATGAATTGGGTTTGGTTTGATAAAAATTCATCCCAAAAAAGGTCTTGGCGTCTGATGCGTATTTCGGAATTATCACTAGTGGGAATAATGACAATTAGTTGAGCACCGGCTTCTAAAATTTTGTCATAAAGCGGTAATTTTTTACCACTACGAAGTAGGTAATCTTGAGTAAAAATCAATTTGGGAGGGGCGATATCAAATCTTATTTTGATTTCAACAGGGGAAAAGCTATCTGCTACCGTAACGACTTGCAGTCCGGCTTTGATGCCGGCCAGATAAATTGCAACCGCTTCAATATTCATAGCCATATCAATCCCGATGGTATCGCCTTTTTGTAAGTCGTTTTCTTTTAAAGCATTGGCAATACGATTGATATATTGATTTAATTCGGCATAGGATAGACTTTTGGACTTAGTTTCATTTTCTTTTTGATAGATAATTGCCGGTTGGTCCGGAGCAGCTTTAAAACATGAATCAACAATATTCATTTGGGCATTTTTTAGCCAAACAGGTTGCTCAATATTACTAGCATCCAAGACGGTCGAGTAGGGGTTTTTGAATTGAATATCAAGGGCTTTTACTGTGGCATCCCAAAAATCGTCATGGTTGGTAATAGACCACTTATAGAAATTGTCATAGCGGTTAAAACCGTATTTTTGCATTAGACGGTATAGGTTGGTTTTTTCAATAAAATTAGTAGTAGGATGCCAGGTATTCATAAATTAAGAAAAATTTTACTGAAATGTATCAGCTAAATATAAAGCTTAATTAGAGTTTTATTCTCAAAGATACAAAGTTCACTGTAATTTGCCAAATCCTGAATTATATAAGATATCTAAGCAGAAAGCCCCTAAATCACTAGCAGGCTCTGAGTATTTATTGAAATTTGTATCTTTAAACTAATAACAATCTTTCTAAGG
>WGDF01000060.1 GCA_015493405.1 Flavobacteriaceae bacterium | reverse complement strand
TATCTACACAAAGAGGAATTGACAAGGTAAATTCGGTATTAACACCTTTAAAAGTTGTTTTTCAATCATTAATAGGTGTAGCAGAGAGATTAGGTGAAAAATTGGTTGATGCTTTTAAAAATCCTAAAAAATTACTTGTTGACTTATTGAATTATCTTAAAGATAATGTTATGAATAGGTTTACTGCATTTTCTGTTATACTTGACGGGATAGTTAATATGGATATGGGCAAGGTTACTGACGGCGTATTACAAGCGGCTACCGGCGTAACGGATATGACCGATAAGATTAAGGGTGCAGCCAAAGAAACAAACGATTTCCTTGATGAAGCTTGGAAAAGAGGAAAAAAAATAGCTGATTTAGAAATTAAGATACAAGAAGCAAAAATGCGTCAGAATATCGAAGTGGCAGTGTTAAATAGAGCCTTGAAGCAACAAGAGTTACTTGCAAAAGATACAACAAAATCAGCACAGGAACGAGCCAAAGCGGTTGAAAATGCGGAACGTATTACAAAAAGGAAAAACGCACTTGAAAAAGAATTATTGCAACTTCAAATCGACCAAACAATAGAGAAGCAAAAATCAAATGATACAGACAGGGAAGCTAAAAAGGAATTAATCGACCTTAAAGCTAAACAGATAGACCTTGACACACAGCAGCAAAAAGAGGAAATGCGATTTTTAGGAACAAAGAACAGCTTGGCAAAGCAAGCGCAGACAGAAGCGATGAAAGCTCTTAAAGCAAAACACGAGGAAGTTTTGAAAAATATGCAAATCGAAATTGATATGTATATTGAAAAAAATAGCAAATTATTAGAATCAGATGCTGAATTAAACGACAAAACATATACGGCTAAATTAAAATTGTTAGGACAGCTTCACCAATTAGAAGTTAATAAGCTTGAATCCGAAATTAAATACAAGGGCATCAAAGAAAAAGAAGCCAATTTGATTAGGTTGCAAAATGAAAATGAATATCAGGCGCAGGTAACAGAACTCAAAAAGCAATTTAGAGACCAACAATTAGCAGACCAAGTGCAAGCAGATGAAACGGAACGGCAAAGACGATCTAACGAATTAGAATTGGAATTGCAAGAGATTGAATTTTCTGAAATGTCAAAAGCTGACAAGAAAATCGAAATGCTTCAGTTGCAAAAGGAAAAAGAAATTGATGCTTTAAATGCCGCTTGGGAAAAAGAGGAAATTGACAGCGAAACACACGAGCGGAAATTGGCTATAATTTTACATAAATACAAAAAGAAAACTGCAAAAACGGCATTAGAATTGGCACAAGAACAATTTAGAGCAGAAATGCGATTGCAAGATGCAAAGATAAACGCATTACACGCAACAGCAAATGCGGCACAAGCTATCTTTGGAAAGTCGAAAGCTATTGCGGTAGCTATGGCAATTGTAGATACTTGGGGCGCAGCTAATAAGGTATTGAACGACCCAACACCTACGCCAGCGCCAATGCGAGTATTGTCAATGATTAGTATAATAGCTACCGGATTAGCTAACGTTGCAAATATTGTTAAGACAAAACCGAGTTCATCTGGTGGCGGTAGTGCAGGTGGTGGCGGAAGCACACCAAGCTTTAACAGACCAACAGCATCAGCAAATCCGATCCAAAGTCAAACAAGCACGCCACAGCCGACCAATGTAATAAACCAAGCAAATCAGACACCGCAGACATTAAGAGTTATTAACGTGGCAAGGGATACAGCAGATGTATATAATAACGAGTTACAGGTAGAGAATTACGCAAATCATTAAGTTATGCCGAAAATCATAAAACGAACAGAAAATGAATTATACCACTTGCTTAAAGATTGGGCGAGTGATGAAAAATTATTGCTACTATACAAATATGGCGCATTAAAGCCGCTTGTTATTGACTATTTGACAATATACGATTTTTACAAACGCCTTGATGAGTCGAAAAAGAATCTAATTACAGCAGTTGAGTTTAATATCTCGGTTACAAAAGTAAAATTCATAGTAAATTATTTTACAAAACCTATTGAAAATAAAAAATAATTTGTATCTTTGGCGAGATAACATAATAGTATTTTTATAATAATTAGTTTTAATATGGGGTTATGGCTTAGTAACCCCATATTTTTATAAAAAATTATGATAGCGTTACTCTTAATACTCGCATCAATATTAATAATAGGCATAACCGCATCATTGGTATTCTTATCAAAAGCTTTGTATCATTACTCAAAATACCTACTTCTTAAAAAAGAAAATAAAGAAATTCACTTCATAAAATATCAGCCCGACAAAATCGCCCAAAAAGATGATAATACCTATATATCTTTGAACTAAATTATTAGGTCAATTTATATGGAATATATTTTTTTGAGTGGCGAAGTAGGTTATGAAATAACACCTACAATTTTAGCTGAAAAGTTTAAGGAACTTAAAGAAAAGGATGTTACTATTTACATTAATTCTTTTGGCGGTTATGCGTTTGATGGAATCGCTATTTATGACTTCCTTAAATTACAACAAAAAAATGGTTTCCATATTACTACGGTTGCTACAGGTGTAACAGCATCTGCATCTACTTTATTCTATTTAGCAGGCAATAAGGATAGCCGGAAAATACACAATACCACAACATTTTTAATCCATAAGGCGTCCAATTGGTCTGGTGGTAAATCTGATGATTTAGAACGCGATGCACAAGAATTAAAGGCACTTGATAACAAGATGGCGGAAATTTACGAAGCTGAAACAAATCTAACAAAAGAAGAGGCGCTGCTTGAGATGTCAAACGAAAAATCAGCTGATGCCAATTGGCTAATTGAAAAAAGTTTTGCAAATGAGATTATCACTTACGAAGCCGTTGCGAGCATAAAAAGAAATTATAACCCAAAAAATAGTAATATGACAGAAAGCGACAAAAGTTGGTTTGAACAAAAAATGCAAGCATTTGCAAAAATGTTTGGCGGAAACCAACCAAATGCGAAGTTAGTCCAAGATGCCAACGGCACAGAAATCGACTTTTACGAGTTAGAAGCCGATGCCGAGCCGAAAGTAGGCGATAAGGCAAAAGTGGACGGAAAGCCGGCGGAAGGCGATTATGTTATGCCTGATGGTAGAACATTCAAGTTTACAGCCGGAGAATTAACAGAGATTGTAGAAGCGTCGACAAATGACGCCGAAGCTCTTAAACAGCAATTAGCTGACAAAGATGCTGAAATCGAAAGTTTGAAGCAACAAATCGCCGATGCAAAAGCAAAAAGCGAAAGTGAAATCACTGCAATGAAAAAGCAGTTTAATGAATTTACCGCAGAAATCAAAACTAAATTTGATTTTGAAAGTAAGACAAATCCGGTGAACAAGTCCGGTAATGAAAAAATTAGAGAACGTAAAATATTTAATAGATAAGATATGAGTGTATTCGATGTATCACAATTGACATTAAACCCTACCGAAGTTCAAAATGCTTCGGAGTTAATTGTAGAAAAACTTTGGAAAAAGGGTAGATTAGCTGAACTGTTTGATATTCAAACAGGCATTGGCAATAAAACGCAAATTGTAGGCGTTAAACGCATTCCAATTGGTGGCGGTGCGCCGTCAAACGGACAGGGTGGTGTTGGTTGTATACCAAAAGCAATTGGCGGAATTAAGACCACGCAGAAGTATTGGGATCCGGCAATCGTTACAGGTCGCTTAACCTATTGTGCGCAAGATGAAAATCGTTTGTTCAAAATCTTGCAAAAGTGGACAAATGTATATCCTGACTTCTTTGAAAAGATACCGGACGATGTGAAAGCTATGATTGTAGCTTTGTTGCTCGACCATATCGAAACATCTGTAATTGCAAAAGCATTTTTCAGCGATACCGCAGCCGACACATTTGCTAACGGTGGTGTATTTACAAATACGACTGATTTATCAGTGTTCAATCAAATTGACGGTGTATTTAAAGAGGTCTTTGCTGATGTGAATATTCCAAGATATACGATTGCAAAAAATAGCGGTGCCGATTACGCAGCGCAAAAGATTACGCCGGACGAAGCTTATGAAGCTATCGAAAGTGTATTTGATGAAGCAGACGAAAGATTGAAATCAGACCCGACAGCTATCATTTATGCAACCTCTGATTTATTCTGGGGATATGCAAAAAAATTAGCAGCTATTGAAGCATCCGGCGGATTTACCAAAACAATTATCGGCGGACGTCAAGCGTTGCAATATATGGGTAAAACCATTGTCAATATGGTAGATTGGACGGAAGTCATCAAGACTTACCAAAATGACGGGACGAAATACAATTTGCCTCACCGTATAATCTTTACGGTTAAGGAAAATATGCCGATTGGAACTATGGATAAAAAAGATTTGGCAAAATTGCGCACCAACTATTCAGTTGACAAAAATGCAGTATTGACAGATTACGGCTATTCATTAGATGCCAATTTCTTGGAAAGTTACTTGATGAGCGTTGCTTATTAGATTTTGTTTGTCTTTTAATTAGGGGCTGAAATATGCCCCTTTTAACAAATTTAAAAATATAGAATTATGGCAGAATGCTTAAATAACATAATATCCGCAGATATTCAAAAGAACTGCGATAAACGCCCAAAAGGTGGGCTTGAAAATGATGTCGTTGTAATCCCTTGGGCTGATGTCGATTGGGTAGCAACTACATTTGACGCACAAAATCCATTGCTTTGCACCGATTTGAAATTAAAATCCGGCAAAACAGGATTTAAAATTGAAGGTCTTAAATCGACCAATAAAGCTTTCTTTGAAAAAGCAACTGACGATTATGGAAGCTTTTACAAACACAAATATACCGGTGTATTGGTAAATCCTACCGCAGAAAATCGACACCAATTATATAACTTACTCAATGAGGAAGCTTATGTGATTGTTGTAGAAAAGAAATGGAAAGGCGCAAATGATGCAAGTGCATTTATCGTGCTTGGTAAAGATAACGGCTTATACGGTGGCGTGCATACGTATGGCTCTGACGACAACAATGGCGTTGAAGTCTTTGAAATGGCTACCGATGAAAAAGAATCCGAACGCTATCCGGCATTGAATCTTTTGGAAACGGATTACGCTACTACCAAAGCAGCGTTTGATAACAAATTTGCAACAGCATAATTAACCCTTAAAAATTACAGAAATGGTAAAACCTGAATTTAAGTTAAGAAAAAA
>WGDF01000059.1 GCA_015493405.1 Flavobacteriaceae bacterium | reverse complement strand
CGAATGGTTTCTTCATAAAGTTTACTGATTTCCCGTGAAATGGAAACCGGCCTTTCAGCTCCGAAATAAGTTTCAAAATCCTTTAACGTTCTGAGCAATTTATGCGGAGATTCATAAAAAATCATCGTTCTAGATTCTTCTTGTAAATACTCCAAACGAGTTTTGCGACCTTTTTTTACCGGCAAAAAACCTTCAAAAACAAAACGTTCAGCCGGTAAAGCTGAATTGACCAAAGCCGGCACAAATGCTGTAGCACCCGGCAGCGTTTCAACCGGTATGTTTTTTTCAATAGCTTTATGTACAATCAAATAACCCGGATCTGAAATTGCAGGTGTTCCGGCATCGGAAATCAAAGCAAACTGATGGCCTGTTTGCAATTGGTTAACCAAATCATCAACTATTTTGTGTTCATTAAATTTGTGATAAGAGCGCCGGGGCGTCGCAATTTCAAAATGCTTGAGCAACTTACCTGATGTGCGCGTGTCCTCTGCCAAAATCAAATCGACATTTTTAAGAACTTCAATAGCCCGAAAGCTCATATCCTTTAAATTGCCAATTGGCGTCGGTACCACATACAGTTTTCCTTCCATTAGGCAAATTTTAATTCGAGTAATTGCAATAAACGAAATTCATATTCATCCTTGGTCTCCCAATGGTGATATCGGGGTTTAACATCTTGATTGATATAGCGCAAAGCCGCTTCGTAACTATCAAAACTATTCAATTGATCTATAAATTCGGCATAATCATCCGGATCACCATCAAACAGATGCTTGATAAAAGCAATTCGGTCGTTTAAACCGATATTTATTTTTTTTATAGCTGATGCTTTTTGACCGGTCGAAAAGGCCGCTTTTGTCGGTTGTGCCGCACCCTTGGGAACAAAAGACATTTTATTGATATTTTTATAAGGATTGCCAGGTTTTTCTGGCGCTTTTTTTACAACCTCTTTAGACTCCGCAACACCTTGATTGTCAATAGGTTTTTCAGTTTTACCGGCTTTTAATAATCGGCTTAATTCAGGCGCATCTAATTGATCTTTTAAGACCATTATGGCTGCCATTTTTTCTTGTAATTGGCGGGTTGCTTTATACAAACTTTTTAAATCTTTTTGGTGAATATTTTGCAAAATATCCTTAGTCAATAAGGTTAATTCGGCTTTTAAGATGTTAATTAGCTCATTATTTTTATCCATAATTAAAAAAGTTTTACAAATAATTGATTATCAGCTCTAAAAAAATATCAAAAATGTTAATAAAAAAGTGGGTCAGCTATTTTATGATGCCAAAAAATAAATTAATTTCGTTGTGACAAAATTAAGTATTTTATTGTAACTAATCACCACGAAATTATGTTTTTAGAAATTCCCGTCAATCATAAAGAGAACCTCGGTTGGATAGAAGTAATTACCGGCAGTATGTTTTCGGGCAAAACCGAAGAATTGATTCGCCGTTTAAAACGCGCACAATTTGCCAAGCAAAAAGTAGAAATTTTCAAACCTAAAATTGACACCCGTTATCATGATACCAATATTGTATCCCATGATAGAAATGAAATTCACTCTACGGCTGTTGCTTCACCTCAAGAAATTTTGTTATTATCTGAAGACGTAGAGGTTGTCGGTATTGATGAAGCGCAGTTTTTTTCCGACGAAATAGTTGATGTTTGCAACACTTTGGCCAATCGCGGTATGCGCGTCGTGGTGGCAGGTTTAGATATGGATTTTATGGGAAAACCTTTTGGCCCGATGCCTAACCTTATGGCCATAGCCGAATATGTAACCAAAGTGCATGCTGTATGTATGCGAACCGGCAACTTGGCCCATTACAGTTACCGTTTAACCAATGAAGATAAACTGGTTTTGCTGGGCGAGACCCAAGAATATGAACCTTTAAGCCGGGCAGCTTATGTCAAAGCTATGCGTGAACGGGCTCAAAAGAAAGCTTAAAAAATGCGCGAAAGTTATATCGAAATAGACCACAATCGTTTGGCTCATAATTTAGAAGTTATTAAACGGCAACTCCGGCCGAACACTCAGGTTTTGGCTAATCTTAAAGCCAATGCTTACGGTTTAGGCGCTTATGAAGTCGGCCGTTTTTTGGAACAGGAAGATATCGCCTATTTTTCAGTCGCTTTTATAAACGAAGGTGTATTTTTACGTCAAAAAGGCATCAAGACCAATTTATTGGTATTTAACCCTTCTTTTGAAACTTTTGATGCTTTAGTTGACTATCATTTAGAGCCTGAAGTTAGTTCGCTTGCTTATTTAAAGGCTTTGTCTCAATATTTGAAGTCAAAAAATCTACGCCATTTTCCCATTCATCTGAAATTAGATACCGGCATGCATCGTGCCGGTATCAGACCTGAAGAAATGGATGCTTTACTGGGACAGATAAAAAATAATGATGTCGTTTCAGTCAAAAGTGTTTTTTCGCACTTGGCAGCAGCCGAAGATCCCGGGGAAGATGCCTTTACTTTACAACAAATACAAACTTTTGAAAGTCTCAGCAAAAATTTATCGGAAAAGTTACCTGAACACTTTTTCAGACATTTGCTTAATACTGCCGGCGTTTTTCGCTTTCCGCAGGCACAATATGATATGGTTCGGCCGGGCTTGGGATTATTTGGCTATAATATGATTGCCGGACAAGAAAATACCTTGTTGCCTATTGCCCGTCTTAAAACTAAAATCAATCAGATTAAAGATTTGGAATCCGGCGATACGGTCGGTTATAACCGCCGGTTTAAAAGCATGAACAATTCACGAATCGGATTACTGCCTTTGGGCTATGCCGACGGTATAGATCGGCGATTGGGGTATGAAAGGTTTTATGTCAAATGCCGTGGCTATAAAATTCCTGTTATCGGCACCATCAGTATGGATACTATGAGTGTTGATCTGACCCACACCCCTTGTCAGCAAGG
>WGDF01000058.1 GCA_015493405.1 Flavobacteriaceae bacterium | reverse complement strand
GTTAAAAAACAAGGGAAAAGGAAAGAAAGAAGCTTTGAAAACAGGTATCGATCAGGCACAATACGACTGGATTGTTACAACCGATGCCGATTGTGAATTACCGGTTAATTTTCTAAAAACATTGAACGGCTTTATTCAACAGCAACCGACTGAAATGGTTTTAGGGCCGGTTTGCTATCAAGAAGCCTCTAACTTTTTAGGGCAATTCCAGCAATTTGAATTTTTAAGCCTTCAAGCTGTTACAATGGCTGCTGCCTATTGGCATAAACCATTTTTGGCCAATGGTGCAAACTTATCGTTTAAGAAATCCGCTTTTTATGAAGTAGGAGGCTATCAGGGCAACGCAAACATAGCATCCGGGGATGATATTTTTTTATTGGAAAAATTTAAAAAACAATTTCCCAAAAAAATACATTTTCTGAAATCGCGATCTGCACTTATAAAAACTAAATCACCTTCAAATTGGCATGAGATGATCCAACAAAAAATACGTTGGGCCGGTAAAAGTAAATATCAAAAAGAAATGCTTTCAAAATGGACGGGCATATTGATGCTTTTCGTCAATTTAGGACTTATTTATTCATTTTTTAACCTAACCGATACTTGGTGGTTTATAGCCGGAAAATTGCTGATAGACGCTTTGCTTGTTGGTGCTGTGGCATCTTTGTATCGCGTTCATATCAATTGGATGTATTATATCCCGGCTTTTTTTATTTATCCCTTTTATTTTATCAGTATTACCCTGTTGTCCATCAAAGGTCATTATACTTGGAAAAATGAAAATTATCAAACACCAAAAAGACGTAAATAGGTCTCTTCGGCTTTTTTCTTAAAAAATTACCACATAAAATAACAAAAATTTGTAACAATTGTCTAAATTATTCGTATTTTTAACAACTAATCTTAAAAACCTACACTTATGATTGCAACGCCTATTATTATTTTTTTATTGATTATTCTTTTAGCAACCGGCTTATTTATTGTAAAACAACAAACAGCCGTCGTTGTTGAACGTTTGGGAAAATTTCATTCTGTTAGATCTGCCGGATTAAATTTTAAAATTCCTTTAATCGATACCAAATCCCGCCCGATTAATTTACGGATCCAACAATTGGATGTCATTGTCGAAACCAAAACCAAAGACGATGTGTTTGTTCACCTAAAAGTTTCAACACAATTTCAAATTCCTAAAGATCGGGTTAAAGATGCTTTTTATAAACTGGAAGACCCTGCTGCTCAAATTACTTCATATATATTTGATGTGGTCCGGGCCGAAGTGCCGAAAATGCGTTTAGACGATGTTTTTGAACGTAAAGACGATATTGCCATCGCTATCAAAACCGAACTCAATGAAGCTATGATGGAATATGGTTATAACATTATCAAAACCTTAGTGACAGATATTGATCCGGATGCGCAAGTTAAAGCCGCAATGAATCGTATCAATGCAGCCGAACGCGAAAAAGTAGCCGCTCAATACCAAGGAGATGCCCAACGGATTTTGATTGTTGAGCGCGCCAAAGCTGAAGCCGAAAGCAAGCGTTTGCAAGGTAAAGGTATTGCCGATCAGCGCCGTGAAATTGCCCGTGGTTTGGAAGAATCGGTGGATGTTTTGAATCGTGCCGGCATTAATCCGCAAGAAGCCTCTGCTTTAATTGTAATCACGCAACATTATGATACTTTACAAGCCATTGGTCAAGATTCTAAATCTAACCTGATTTTGTTGCCTAACAATCCCAATGCAGCCAGCGAAATGCTCAATGATATGGTCGTCTCCTTGGTAGCAGCCAATAAAATTGCCGAAGATAATAAAGAACCGGAAGCTTAAAAAAGTAGAGAATATCGATTCTTACCTAATTCTTTTAATCCGGTTTTTCCTATCGGATTAAAAGAAAAAAAATTAATACCTTAATGTCTATGTTCAAAAAATTTATAAACCTTGAATACAAACAATTTTTCAGATCCAGTTATTGGCAAAAAAGTTTGGCTTTAAATATTTTATTAGGTTTTTTTGCTTTATATCTTCTGGCCTCTTTCTTAGTCTTAGGTTTTGCAGTTTATCCCTTACTAAAAGAAAAAATTCCGGATAAAGACCCCTTTATAGTAGTCAATCATTTTTTGATTTATGTTTTTTTAATCGATTTAATTATCCGGTATTTTTTACAAAATCTACCTAAACTTTCAGTCAAACCTTTCTTTGTCTTACCCGTTAAGCGATCGCAAATTACCCATTATCTGTTAGGAAAATCGACCTTGTCATTTTTCAATTTTTTACCGGCAATGTTTTACATTCCGTTTTCTATCATGTTGATAATCAACGGATATAATATTTTAGGCGTTACGATATGGTTATTGGGAGTATTAGCCTTTACTTTATCAAATAACTACCTGAATATCCTGATTAATAAAAATAGCCGGTTCTTTTTATTTATTTTGTCACTTCTGGTATTTATCTCAGCCACACAATATTTCGGTTGGTACGAGTGGGCCGGCGTTTTCGGTCAAATAGTTTATGGCTTTTATAAATATCCAATCAGTGTCGGTATAGCATTAGTCTTCTCTTTTTTATGCTACTATTTGGCGTATAAAGCACTAAAAAAACAATTGTATTTAGATTTTATATCTGAAAAAAAACAATTTGCTGCAGATGAAGGCTTGTCTTGGCTGAACCGTTTTGGCAAAAAATCTATTTTCTTACGAAATGATATTCGGCTTATCAGAAGAAATAAAAGACCAAAAATGGTATTTATTATGTCTTTTGTGATGGTATTATACGGCTTGATGTTTTTTAGTAATCCTATTTATATGAAGAAAACACCATTTATGTTGATATTTGTGGTTGTATTTATGTCAGGGGCTTTTACTTTAAATTTCGGGCAGTTTGTGCCGGCTTGGGATAGCCGTTATTACAATTTTTTTATGAGCCAAAATTTTAAATACCGAGAGTATCTCGAAGCCAAATGGCTTATAATGACCATTATGACCATTTTGTTGTTTATTTTAAGCACACCTTATTTGTATTTCGGCGGTAAAATTCTCCTGTTACTCCTGGTAGGCGCAGTATTCAATTTAGGATTTATTTCTTATCTGGTTTTGTTTTTCGGCGCTTATAATCGCAAAGCCATTGACTTAGACAAAAGCGCCATGCTCAATTATCAAGGAACCAGTGCTATGCAATTTTTAATGGTTTTCTTTATCATGATTGTTCCTATGCTTATTTATGGCTTAGCCAATTATCTTTGGGGGTTTGATATTGCCATCGGTATTTTTTTTGTAATTGGAATTATGGGTTTGGCATTCAAAAAACCAATTATGAATTTTATTGAAAAAAAATATATTACGAACAAATACAAAACTATTTCTGCATTTAAAAACAATTAATAAAATTTTTTAACCCTATGATACAAGTCAACAACCTCACCAAAAAATATAATGATAAAACCGTGTTGCATATTTCTGAATTACACATTCCCAAGGGACAAAGCTTTGGTTTGGTGGGTAATAACGGCGCCGGAAAAACAACCTTTTTCAATTTGGTTTTGGATTTAATTCGGCCAACGACCGGCGAAGTCATCAATAAAGGAATAACAGTTAATAAAAGTGAAGATTGGAAACAATTTACCTCAGCATTTATCGATGAAAGTTTCTTAATTGGTTATCTCACACCCGAAGAATATTTTTATTTCGTAGGAGAATTACGGGGGCAAAATAAAGCGGATGTGAATCGTTTCTTAAAAGATTATAAAGATTTTTTTAATGATGAGGTACTCAATCAAAAAAAATATATCCGTGATTTATCCAAAGGAAATCAGAAAAAAGTCGGCTTGGTTGCTGCCTTGATTGGCGACCCGGAAGTCATTGTCTTAGATGAACCTTTTGCAAATTTAGATCCGACAACTCAAATACGCCTTAAAAAACTCATGAAAGAACTAGCAGCACAACAAGATAAAACTTTGCTGATTTCGAGTCATGATTTGGGACATATCACCGAAGTCACTGATCGCATCGTTGTGCTGGATAAAGGTGATGTGGTTAAAGATATTGAAACTCATCCGGAAACTTTAAAAGAATTGGAGTCTTTTTTTACTGTATGATTTAAACACAAACCACGAAAACCATCATTTTAAAATAATGAGATTTCTCGACGCTTTACTGCCCTCTGTTATAAAGTTCATCAAAATAATATTACTTGTCAATCTCTATCTGTTACCTAAACAAAGACTTCAAATAGGAATTGGGACAAGCAGAATACTACCTCAACAATTATCGCTAAATTTGCCGTAGATTTTTTTTGACCTATGAAAGACGTTCAGCTTATCCAAAAATATTTTGACTTGACAC
>WGDF01000057.1 GCA_015493405.1 Flavobacteriaceae bacterium | reverse complement strand
TAATCGCCGGTAATACCCATGGCGCCCAAGACTTGTCGGGCTTCACGGACAATATTCAAAGCCATAGCAACATTATTGCGTTTGGCCATAGAAATTTGTGCTGCCGTAGCACGCCCTTCATTGCGAAGGGTTCCCAATCGCCAAGTCAATAATTGCGCTTTGGTAATTTCGGTAATCATTTCGGCTAATTTTTTTTGTTGCAATTGGAATCCGGCAATAGGCTTACCGAATTGAATACGTTCTTTGGCATAGCGCAATGCCGTATCATAGGCGTCCATAGCTGCTCCAAGAGCGCCCCAAGCTATACCATAGCGGGCAGAGTCCAAGCAAGTTAACGGGCCGCGTAAGCCATCGGCTTCTGGTAAAAGGTTTTCTTTAGGAACTTTGACATCTTGAAAAATCAATTCGCCGGTAGCTGAGGTGCGCAAAGACCATTTATTATGCGTTTCGGGTGTTGAAAAACCCGCCATACCACGTTCCACAATAAGTCCTTTGATACGTCCGGCTTCATTTTTGGCCCAGACAACGGCAATATCGGCAAAAGGCGCATTGGAAATCCACATTTTAGCCCCATTGAGCAAATAATAATCACCTTTATCGACAAATTTGGTTTCCATACCACCCGGGTTTGAGCCGTGATTGGGTTCGGTTAGGCCGAAACACCCCATCAATTCGCCGGTAGCGAGTTTAGGTAAATATTTTTGTTTTTGAGCCTCGCTTCCGAATTTCCAAATGGGAAACATTACTAAGGATGATTGTACCGAGGAAGTTGAGCGAATGCCGGAATCACCACGTTCCAATTCTTGCATCAATAAGCCGTATGACATATAGTCAAGGCCGGGGCCACCGTAAGCTTCGGGAATAAAAGGGCCAAAAGCACCTATTTCACCCAGACCTTTGATTAAATGTTTGGGAAATTCGGCTTTTTGGGCATATTCTTCTATAATTGGAGAGACTTCGCGTTTAACCCATTCGCGAGCAGCTTCTCTAACGAGTTTATGTTCATCTGACAATAAATCATCTGCCAGATAATAATCGGGATGTTTAAATAAATCTTGTGCCATTTTTATAGGATTAATTTTAGTTTTGGCAAACATAATAATTTGTCGGCATATTTAAACTGAAAAAGATAATTTTTTAAGGATTTATTTGAGGGCCAAATATTTATATTTTAATCAAACAAATCTCTATTAAATCCAATATCGTAACATCTAATGGCGTTGCAACCACAACTCGGGATTGAGTTTGGTGGTATTTTTATAAATACGGAATTTCAGTTCGGTTTTACCGTAAGCATCGGTAGCCACCTTACCTATCGCTTGTTTGGTTTTAACACTTTGTCCGGGTTTGACATAGACTTCTTTGAGATTGCCGTAAATACTTAAGTAATTGCCATGTTTGATAAAGACGGTATTGTTTCCGCCCGGAATTAGTTGTATTTGTAAAACCTTACCGTCAAATACGGCAAAAACTTTGCTGCCGGGTTCGGTTGCCAGATAAATGCCGGTATTAACGACCTTTATATTTTTGAAAATTTCGTGATGTTGAGGGCCGAATTTTCGAGAGATATAAGCTTTTTTGACCGGCCAAGGTAGCGCTCCTTTATTAGCTGAAAATTTAGCTGATAATTTTTTACCTTCCGGTGTTAAGAAAAATTTAGATTTATGGCGTTTCGATTTTTTGACTTTGCGGTTGGATCGGGCAATGGCTTTTTTAACCAAATTGTCGATTAGCCGGTCTATTTTGGCTTGTTCTCGTTGTTTGGTTTTAATTTTTTTGAGGTAATAGCGTTTTCTTTTTTTAATGTTATTAACCAATGCCAATTGTTTGTCTTGTTCCTTTTTGATGAGGATATTTTCTTGACGGTAATTTTTATAAAGAGCTTGTTTGGCCGCTTTGTTTTTTTGAAGTTTTTCCTTTAATTCAGCCAATTCTTTTTGCTTTATAATGATATCTTGCGCTTGTTTTTTACGGTATTTGGCATATTGTTTAAGATATTGTGCCCGTTTAAAAGCTTGTTGAAAACTTTCAGAAGAAAATAAGAAATACAATTTATCTTGGCGTGAGCGTGTGTTATAAGATTGCCTGATCATACGGGCATAATCGGCTTTGAGTTGTTTTAATTCCTTACGAAGTGACGCGGCTTCAGCTTCATTTTTTTTAATTTCACGGCTGATATGATTAATTTCGCTTTGCAGATTGCGAATCAATTTTTGACGGATATAAATTTTTCTTTTAATCCGGCGGTAATCGGCCATAGCATCTGACTCCGTACGCTTGGTTTGGAGCAATTGCTGATTGATTTGCAAGATCTCCTTTTGCAAAACCTGTCTTTTCTTTTCAAGTCGTTGCTGTAAATCATTTTGAGCTATAGCTACTGTTCCACTAAGCAAGAAAAGCCATATGATAAGAACCGAAAGGAGTTTGTTCATAAATACCGGATTATGAGGCAAATTTACAAATCTAATTTTAATTGTTCGGGAAGCAGCATATTAAAACTTTTACGATGGTGTATCGTTATGCCGAATTGTGCAATAGCTTCTCGATGTTTGGGTGTCGGATAACCTTTATTATGAGCCCAATCATAGACCGGAAAGTCTTGGTGAAGTTTTTTCATATATTCGTCTCGATGTGTTTTGGCTAAGATTGAAGCAGCTGCAATGCTGAGATATTTACCATCACCTTGAATAATGGTTTCAAAAGGAATGTTTTTATAAGGTTTAAACTTGTTACCATCGACCAATATAAAATCAGGGCGTTTTTGCAATTGGTCCAAGGCTTGGTGCATAGCAAAAATGGAGGCGTTTAAAATATTGATCTCGTCAATGGTTTGCTGATCGACAAAAGCCACAGCCCAAGCTATAGCTTTATTTTCTATTTCTTTTCGCAGAGCATTTCTGGTTTCTTCATTGAGTTTTTTGCTGTCATTTATTTTCCGGTTTCTATATTTTTTATCAAAAATAACAGCTGCAGCCACTACCGGCCCTGCCAAACAACCACGACCGGCTTCATCGCATCCGGCTTCCCATTTATTGCTTTTATGATAATAAACTTTCATTTTTTTTGTGAATATTATAAAATTTATAAAATTTATATCTTGTGAAAAACAAAAATACATTAATTATGATAAATTTGAAGTTTAAATTTTAAATAAAATATAGTAATTTCCGAAACCGATATGTTTTAATAAGCTTTTAAATACAAATTGAAAGCTTGTTTTTTAAGGAATATCCCAATGGTTGTGGGAAGTATTAACAGAACAAAAAAGTGAACCGATGAAAAAATTATTTATAGCACTTATTCTTTTTATTAATTTTAATCATATCTCCGCCCAACAGCAACAATGTGGATTACTTGAAATCGGGCCCGATGAAACCTTAAACTGTTTGCATAATTGCACTACTTTAGAGGCACATTTTATAGGAGGTTTCGGGCAACCTCTAAATACATATACCATTCATAATAATACCCCATGCCCTTTACCACCGGTAACCAGTGGCACCCCGACTTCAATTAGTACGGATGATAAATGGTCCCATTTGATTACTATTCCTTTTGACTTTAAGTTTTTTGGTAATACTTATAACCAATTGATTATTGGAGATAATGGCGTAGTTAGTTTTGATATTAATAGAAGCAGTCCGCAGACGCAAAAACCGGATGATTATTGTCAATGGCAATTTAACACGACTTTACCAAACACTAATATGTTTAGAAATGCTATATTCGGGGCTTATCATGATTTATATATTCC
>WGDF01000056.1 GCA_015493405.1 Flavobacteriaceae bacterium | reverse complement strand
TCTTTGCATCAAGACATTATTTTATGAAACTGAGATGATTAAAATAATCATTAAAAGTTATCCCGATATCGGCCAGAAACCTTAATATTAAAATTAAATATAAACAGATGAAAAAACAGACTAAACACCATTCAAAAAAACACATTTCCTTAAAGAAAATTACCTTATTATTTATCCTTTATTCCTTTTTGTATTTAACCGTATTTTTCTTCATTGATTTTTATGCTTATTACACTTTCAATCCTTATCTGCTAACCATCCTTTCTGTTTTATTGGGAGCCGGCTCTGCCTATTATCATGCTAAAAAAGGCTACCATACTTATATCGATCATATGGTGGACCGGATGGAAGAATAAAACCTTTTACGAATTCTTTAAAAAAGCCACCTCCAAATAACCGGATGTGGCTTTTTGATTTTAAAATGGTTGTTTTCAAAATTATAAAAGTCAATAAATTAGAAATATATTAAAATATGCCCTTAAAAATATATAATTAATAATTTTAAGTCTGATAATTTCTGCTATTTCAAAAAGCCTTGGTATTTAAAAAAAAATAACAAATGTCAATAAATGGCTAAAGTTTATTTCATATTTTTGTCGAAATACTGAAAAAATAATAATTTTATGAGCACAGAAGCTTTGCATAAAAATAAAAAAAATCTGGATCACGTTGTGATTCGATTTGTTGGAGATTCCGGTGACGGAATGCAATTGACCGGCACACAATTTTCCACCTCAGCGGCCTTGTTAGGCAATGATGTCGCTACTTTTCCTAATTATCCATCTGAAATTAGAGCACCTCAAGGGAGTTTATATGGCGTATCAGGATTTCAAGTCAATATAGGCGCCAATGAAATCAGCACACCGGGCGATGATTTGGATTTATTAGTCGCTATGAATCCGGCTGCTTTAAAAACCAACATCAAAGATTTGAAACCGGGACATATGGCTATTGTTGATGCCGATGCCTTTACCCGCAGTAATCTGCAAAAAGCCAAATATGAATCAAATCCTTTAGAAGACGGTTCATTGTCCAACTATAATATTGTCCCCGTTCCTATGACTTCATTGACTCGTGAAGCCTTAAAAGACACAGGTTTGGACAGTAAAAGCATGACCCGAAGTAAAAATATGTTTGCACTTGGGATGCTTTATTGGTTGTATAGTAAAGATCCGAAATATACCGAACAATTTCTCAAAAAGAAATTTAAGAAAAAACCGCAAGTTGTAGAAGCTAATATCAAAGCATTAAAAGCAGGCTATCACTTTGCCGACACCTTAGAATTAATGCCGACACATTATGTTATCGGGCCGGCTAAAAAAGAAAAGGGAACTTACCGTATCATAATGGGAAACCAAGCTACAGCATGGGGTTTGATGGCAGCGGCCCAAAAAGCCGGTTTAGAATTGTTTTTAGGTTCATACCCTATTACACCGGCTACGGATATTTTGCATGAATTGGTAAAATGGAGACATCTAAATGTCACCACTTTCCAAGCAGAAGACGAAATTGCAGGCATCAGTTCTTCCATTGGCGCTTCGTTTGCCGGAAAATTAGCCGCTACTTCTACATCCGGCCCCGGTTTGGCCTTAAAGGGTGAAGCTTTGGGCTTAGCTATTATGCTGGAAATTCCTTTAGTTGTCATCAATGTGCAACGCGGGGGGCCTTCAACAGGTATGCCGACCAAGACAGAACAATCGGATTTGATGCAAGCTATGTATGGTAGAAATGGTGAAAGTCCCGCTATCGTAATTGCTGCCAAATCACCGGCTGACAGTTATGACATGGCTTATATGGCTGCCAAATTGACTTTGGAACATATGACACCTGTTATCTTACTGACCGATGGTTATATCGGTAACGGCTCCGAGCCTTGGCGCATTAAAACCTTAGATGAAATGCCTGAGATCAGCAATTACCAAATCACAGAATATCAGGAAGATTTCCATCCTTATAAACGCGATCCTAAAACCTTGGCGCGTCCTTGGGCTATTCCGGGAACACCCGGCTTAGAACACGTCATTGGTGGTTTAGAAAAAGATAAAATTGAAGGTACAGTTTCTCAAGATCCTTTAAACCACGAAGAAATGGTTAAACTAAGAGCCGAAAAAGTACGTAAAGTTAAAGACTTTATTCCACCACTCGAAGCCGAGTTTGACCAAGAAGGTGATTTACTCATCGTAGGGTGGGGTGGCACTTACGGCAGTTTGAAAACAGCTGTAAAAAAATTCAAGGATGAAAATCCGGAAGTAAAAGTGGGCTTTGCACATTTTTCTTACATCAATCCTCTACCTCACGGTGTCGATAAAGTTTTTTCAAAATATAAAAACATTATCGTTCCGGAACTAAATATGGGACAATTTGCAGATTTGCTTCGTATGAACTATCCCAAATTTACCTATCATAAATACGATAAAATTCAAGGCTTACCTCTTGGTTCCGATGAATTAATCAAAAAATTTAAAGAAATAATTAAAGGCGCATAAATTATGACAACAAATATCAAATATACATTCAAAGATTTTGCCAGTGACCAAGATGTCCGATGGTGCCCGGGTTGTGATGACTACGTCATTCTTAGATCTATACAAAAAGCTCTGCCTGAAATAGGTAAGAAAAAAGAAGATATTGTGTTTATCTCCGGAATCGGCTGTTCCTCACGTTTTCCTTATTATATGGATAATTATGGTATTCACGGCATTCACGGTCGTGCTGCTGCAATTGCTACAGGAACTAAATTGTCCAATCCGAATCTAAGTGTTTGGGTTGCTTCAGGCGACGGAGATTCTATGGCTATCGGTGGAAACCATTTTATTCATGCCATTCGTCGAAATATCGACTTAAACTATATCTTGTTTAACAACGAAATTTACGGTTTAACCAAAGGCCAATTCTCTCCGACTTCATTATTGGGACAAAAAACAAAATCGTCTCCTTATGGCAATGTGCAAGCCCCTTTTAATCCGGGAGAATTAGCCATAGGTGCACAATCCAAATTTTTTGCTCGTGCTGCCGGAAATGATTCAAAATTGCAAACAAAATTATATATTGAAGCCGATAAGCACAAAGGTTTATCCCTAGTTGAAATTTTGCAAAATTGTGTTATTTTT
>WGDF01000055.1 GCA_015493405.1 Flavobacteriaceae bacterium | reverse complement strand
CCCCCAATACCGCCAGTGGCAAAAATTTTAATTCCCGCCAATTCGGCAGCAATCATTGTAGCAGCAACAGTTGTAGCACCGGTCAGTTTATGAGATAAAACATAAGGAATATCACGCCGGCTGGGTTTAATGACCTTGCGGCCTTCCTGAGCCAAAAATTCTATTTCAGCATCGCTTAAACCAACTTTAATTTTGCCGTTAATCAAAGCAATGGTGGCCGGAACAGCGCCTTCCGACCTGACTGTCGCTTCAACTTGCAAAGCCGTTTCCCAATTCTTGGGATAAGGCATGCCATGAGAAATAATGGTTGATTCTAAAGCCACAACAGCTCGTTTATTTTGAAGTGCCTCAGCAACTTCGTCTTTTATGTCAATATGATACATATAATAAGTTTATTTTTTATGAATAGAATCTTATAAGATAATTTAACCTTATTAGTCATTTTTTTGAACAAATTGTTCGATTTTTTCTCTTGAAATATCCGGACTAACCGCTTCGGAATGACGAACAGTTAAAGCTGCCATACGCATGCCAAAAGTTGCCATCTCTTGAAGGTCTTTTTTTAAAATATCGGCATATACCAAACCGGCAACAAAAGCATCTCCGGCACCTATGGTATTATTAACTTTGGTCTCAATAGAGCTTTGTTTTTCTACCCTATTTTCCGAACCGTAAATAACACCCTGCTTACCCAAAGTGATAAATACCTTGGTAACGCCTTGTTTTAAAAAATAAGTTGCCAAACGCTTCAAATCTTGTTCGGATTGCACCTTAATACCACTGATCATTTCGGCTTCAAGCAAATTGGTTTTCAAAATATACAGTCGGCTTAAAATATCTTTAGCACGTAAAGATTTTTTACCCGATACCGTATCTAAAACAAATTTCTTTGTGGGATATTTTTCAACAATTGCTTGTAAAATATGACTCGAAAAATTGGTTTCTAAAACGATATATTCCGAATCAATAATTTCCGGTAAATTTGCGATAAACTGTCTATCATCTGTTTCATCAAACAATTGCATCGCCGAAATACCCACGGCCAAATCGTTATGACTATCAAGAATAGCGATAAAAGTAGAAGCCGGCATTTGTTTGAGATACAAACTGCGAGTGATATTAAGTGCCTTATTGCGACAATCTGTAAGTAAAAAATGACTTAAAGGATCATCACCAAAAATACTAATGAGCTCTACCTCAAAGTCTAAGTGTTTGAGATTCTCGGCAATATTACGCCCCACCCCGCCGGCTGTAGTTTTCATTCGTCCGATGTTAGCATCTTCATAAATCAAATCAGCATCGGGAAAACCGGTAATATCGACATTGGCAGCCCCAAAAACGGTAATTTTATCTTCTTTGGACATTCGTTTTAAAATATTTGATAAATTTACAAGATAAAACCCAAATAATGACACACAAATTTCAAAAAATATTCGGACAAGATAAAGCTGTTATTGGCATGATTCATTTACAAGCTTTGCCCGGTACACCAAAATTTGCCGGCGATATTTCTCAAATTATACAAAAAGCTCTGGATGAAGCCCATATGTATCAACAAGCCGGCATTGACGCTTTGATGATTGAAAATATGCACGATGTGCCTTATACCAAAAATGAGGTCGGGCATGAAATCAGCAGTTTGACGGCCATAATCGGTTATTTGATCAAACAAGAAACCGAATTACCTTTGGGTATTCAAATACTTGCAGGCGCCAACAAAGCGGCTTTGGCTGCCGCCAAAAGTGCCGGTGCCGATTTTATCCGTGCCGAAGGCTTTGTATTCGGGCATTTGGCAGATGAAGGTTATATAGACAGTCAGGCAGCCGAATTGCTCCGCTACCGCAAACAGATAGATGCAGAGGATATTGCTGTTTTTACCGATATTAAAAAGAAACACAGCTCTCATGCCTTAACCGCTGACTTAGATATAGCTGAAATGGCACACGCTGCTGAATTTTTCTTATCCGACGGCTTGATTGTAACCGGTATGCATACCGGCGATACTGCTGATTTAAACGAGTTGAAAAAAGTAAAAACGGCGACAAATTTGCCTGTTTTGGTCGGATCAGGCGTTAATCTTGACAATGTATCGGAATATTTATCCATTGCCGATGCGCTAATTATCGGATCATATTTCAAAAAAGACAATTATTGGGCAAATGATATAGAGAAAGATAAAGTCAAATTTTTGATGGAAAAAGTGCATGCCTAAAGAAATTTAGAACATGAAGTTGGTAAATTTCTAAAAATATTGTTTTTCACCTTTTATTTTCTCAATTTCCCCATCGTAAAAGAGATTTCTCCTCGCTCCTGCGTCGCTTCGTTCGAAATGACAGACTGCTTTTATTTTATTAAGTTCTTTGGTAATTAACAAATCTCTACAATTCCTCCATCATAAACAGCATAAATATGTCATACAAAAATCTGAAATCTGACATCTGAAATGAAATTGATGCCTCATTTTATTCATATTCATTTATCCCATACATAGGAGATAATTATATATCATTAAATGTTCTATTAATTGTTAAATATCTATTATAAAACAATGTAAAAGATAAAATTGTAAATAAGAAAAAAGTATAAGCTATTAATCTGAAAATTAGATTAAAAATACCGCCATAAATATATGATAAGATAAAAAATAATATTATCAATACTGAAAAAATTAATAATCTACGGTCAGTAGCAATTGATGAAAATATTAAGTTATTTACTTCATCATTTAGGATCACTTTTTCAGATTTTAACCAAAAAAGTTTTGCATAAACTTCTGCAGTATTAAAATCATCATCTATTTCAATGACAGAATTTGATTTCAATTTATACCTTTTGCCATTAACAAAGACATTAAAAGGCAAAGCACTGTTAGCATAATCATTTTTTCTAATTAACCTTATTTTCATATTATTAAATTTAATTGCTTATTCATAAGTGTTTACAAGCATAGAATAGACTGCGCCTGCAATGAGAGAGCCCGGGCCTGTTTCCCAAAAACAAAGACCTCCTATGGCATCTGCGAAAGCTTCGCTATTGTCCACTTCTTTCACTTGATATTTATTTGACCAATAAGATTTAGAGTAGTTTAAAACAGAATTGAATCGTTCTATTAATTCTTTTTCAAAAGGATTTAAATTTGGATATTTATTTTTTATTTGGTCATATTGTTCAGGTTCTAATTTTGATTTTTGAGCATTAATATTAAAGGATCCCAACATAAATAGCGCCATTGCGACAACTATAATAACTTGTTTTAAATTTTTTATAATTCTACGTTTTTTTAGTTAAAATTAAGTTTAGATAGTCCGGATAGCTTTACTTCATTTCCGGTTTGTCAGAAGTTACTCGGTAATCTAAACTTTGGTCTGCTTGACAGATTCACTGAAAATGTATCTTTGTCTCAGCTAAACCAAAGTTTAGTGTTCTGTGGGAAAGCAAAATCGTATCATTCCCGTGAGTCGATTGCTTTCCCCTTTTTATTTATGTTGTTAGTTATGTTTCTTGCATAAGGTTTGAGTTTTATTAACATTTTTACGCCAACAAACGTACATAAAAAAACAAGGCTTGTCAAGTCTGTTGTGTATTTTTGCGAGTAATTTATTTGGAAAATAGTGTGCTTTTTCTTGAAAAAAATATCGC
The DNA here is from genome assembly GCA_015493405.1 of Flavobacteriaceae bacterium. Lineage (GTDB taxonomy): Bacteria > Bacteroidota > Bacteroidia > Flavobacteriales > Flavobacteriaceae > WGBX01. The sequence goes on along the minus strand of WGDF01000055.1, from coordinate 951 downwards.
AACTAATTGGCAATCAGTTTGACAAAAACATTTTTAATTTTTTATAAGGTTTGTGAAATTCATAATTTTATTAGGACTATTCTTTATTTTATTTGGTTATTGTTAATATTTTAACACTTTTATTGAGTGGGGAGGGGGGGGTGATTTAAGTCCCTTTTATTGCACTTTTTTATATAAAACGGTAGATTTTTGATAAAACATAAAGGAAGTTAAAATCATTAAGATGGCAAACTTTTCAATTGGCAATTTTTACTTTTCAATTCCCCCATCGTAAAAGAGATTTCTCTTCGATCCTGCGTCGCTTCGTTCGAAATGACAGACTGCTTTTTATTTTATTAAATTCTTTGGTAATTAACAAATATCTATAATTCCTCCATCATAAACAGCATAAATTATGTCATACAAAAATCTGAAATCGAAAATCTGAAATCTGATATCTGAAATGAAATTAATGCCTCATTTTATTCATATTCATTGATTCCATACAAAAGTTCCTTATTTTACTCCCGTTTATTACCACCGGTCGATAAGCAATATTAAATTTTTAATCATAAAATTATAACTTTTATAAACATCAATGGGCCTCATACCAATTGTTTCCTACTCCAATATCAACAATCAGCGGCACGGATAAATCAACGACATGTTCCATTTCTGTTTTAATGAGTTGCTTAACGGCTTCTAATTCGGCTTCGGGTACTTCAAATACCAATTCATCGTGTACTTGCAACAGCATTTTGGTTTGATACTTTGCTTGGAGTTTATCATGAATACTGATCATGGCCTTTTTGATAATGTCAGCTGCACTCCCTTGCAACGGTGCATTAACGGCATTGCGTTCGGCAGCCGAGCGTACAATAGCATTGCGCGAATGAATATCTTTAAGATATCTACGACGTTTAAAAATAGTTTCGACATAAGTATTTTCACGGGCTTTATCCACTTGTTTTT
>WGDF01000054.1 GCA_015493405.1 Flavobacteriaceae bacterium | reverse complement strand
ACAGCTTCTGATTTGTATTTGACGCCCAAAATATTAGATTATCGCACCAGTGGCGACATTACGGGAGATACGTCAAGCGTAGTGGGTTATATGAGTGGCATGGTTTACAAATCCTAATCTTCGGGTTTGACTTTGAGTCCATTGCAAGAGTTACATTTATTATTTTCAAACCAATATATTTTAATTCATTTTAAAAATCTTGGCTTTGATGGTTTGATAGTGATGGCCGTTTAAATTTAAATCTATTATTTCGAAATATATTTGAGCATCGCCCGTCAATAAATGTTTTTTACCTTTTTGGAAAACATGGTAAGAAATAAGATAACGCCCCAAGCTTTCTTGATGACTCGTTTTTTTTAAATGCTTCAAATGGATCGCTGTTAACTTAAGACTATCAGCTGATTGGGTCAATGGTTTAGACTGAAATTTTTTATATGCCTGTGGATTGAGCCATAATTTTTCTGCATATTGTGCGGTATAAACTTTAAAATCTTTGGTCTGATTTTTTTGTTTCAATAAATTTACCATTTCAAAAAATTGTTTCATTTTTTGACGGGCCAAATCATTTAAGTCTGTTTGGTTGATGCTGTCTTTTTCTTCATCCGGATACGTTTTCTTAAGCGGCAAAATCTGTTTGTCAAAGCGTTCAGTAAGTCCTGTTTTTTTAGTTGAGTGTTTTATTTTTTTTGGAGCATCTCGTTTATCGGGGACACAAGCAAAAATTAATAACAATAAGATGTAAATCAGTTTTTTCATCGGGTTGTTTTGATTTTGAAACGCAGTCTGTTAACCTTGCCGTTTTTATATGTAATTTCAAGAATATCAATGTTTTTGAGCCAACCTGTAGGGATACAAAGTTGCGCTATAAAATCATTTTTGGCAAATAGTTCAATCCCATGATTTTGGTCCGACAATTGCTGAAAAATCATGGCATCATCAGCTATAATATGTTGCAACCACTGACGTCTTTTTTGCCAATTATCCGTATCGGATTGCGAATAATGTTGCAATAATAATGCGATTAAATCGGGGCGTAAATAAATTTCTTCCTTGTATTGATCCGTATTTATTTTTCGTTTAATCAGCTTTCCGACATAGTAAGGTGCCGCAATACGCAATTGGATTTCATCCAGATTGGTTTGGAAACGGACACATTGTTGTTTGGTTTTTAATATTTTTTCAGATTCATCCGGCAAGAGCCATACGACCTGCAAATCATTAATTTTATGATGATCGCCGCCATAGAAACACAAGCGCACTTGTTTTGAATTAGATTTCAAAATATTTTTTGGAACGATTAGCAATAAAAAACTTGTTACAATAAGACTGCTCCAAAGCCATTTTCGAGCGAATATTTTCGAGTCTTCAGTCTGATTCCGGGTTTTGAAATCGGCCCAGTTTTGGTAACCGGTATATTGTGAGAGGAGGTTTAAAATATCAATGCGCGGTAATTTTTCATTTTGATTTTTAAAATACGTATAAAACCATTTTTCACTGACACGTCCTTTAACTTTATGCAATAAATCCTCCTGAAACCGGATAATATCCGCTCCTTTCCAAAGACTGTAATCATCAGACAAAGCCGAATTTTCCTTCAAAAAAGTTTGTGCAACAGCTTTTTTGAGTTTTTCAAATGCTATGTAATCCTTTTCGTTCAAATACTTTCTTGTTGATAATCAAATAGATAGAAGTTTGTAAAGTTTTTACAAATATTTTACAAAGTCTATACAAAAATCATTCCGATACCGGACATAGATTTGCGTATGAATTAAATGAGCAGCGCATACAGTATTTCTCAAACTCAGTTTTCATAATAATAATAACCCCCTAAAATATAATATGATGAAACCCAAAAAAAACCAAAAATCCGATTTGAATAATTATACCACCAGTTTTATGCTGATTGGTTTGATTGTAAGTTTGTTTACTGCTTTAAAATTGATCAATATGGAAACGCTCAGCGCACCAATTGATTTGGATAGCATTTCGGTCCATAAAACGGACATAGATACCGATAAAGTAATCAAAATAGAAGAATCCAAGCCACTGCCACAAAAGGCCAAACCCAAAATTATAGCCAAACTTGAGATTGTAAAGAACGACACCAAAAAGATAGAATCGGAGTTGCTGCCTACCGATCCCGATGATGATATAAATCAAAAAATTGATAGCATTCAAACCGTAGATGTTGAAGAGCCGGATGTTGAATATCCTTGGAAATTTGTAGAACAGGTGCCTACTTTCCCCGGATGTAAAGGTAATAAGGTGCAAATGAAAAAATGCTTAAATGAGAAAATAAACCGGTTTATCAACCGAAATTTTAATGCGGATATTGCTCAGGATTTGGGTTTATCCGGTGAACGCGTTAGAATATTTACCCAATTTACCATTGACAAAGATGGCCGGATTATCCATGTCAAAACACGATCAAAATACAAAGATTTGGAAAAAGAAGCCGGTCGTGTGATTCAACAATTACCACGTATGATTCCCGGAAAACAACGCAACCGGCCGGTTAGGGTTACTTACACACTGCCTATAGTTTTTGATGTTGCGGAATGATGTTTTTAAAGCATCTCAATATATCCGGTATTTTATAACGGTTTAATATCATTTAACCTTGCTTGGCTTTACGGGCCATGCAGGGTTTTATTTTGAATTACATTTTCACCCGAAACGATAAAGGTTTTGTATTAGGAGACTTATAAAATAAATATTCCTTAAATTTGTCGGAATCTTTAAAATTAGATGATGACAGCACAAAGTATATTAATTATTATCGGCTTGTACTTTTTGGTATTAATCGGTATTTCGTTTTTAACCGGCAAAGAAGACAGCAATGATGTATTTTTTAGAGCGAAGCGGCAGGCGCCTTGGTATCTTGTAGCTTTTGGTATGATTGGTGCTTCCTTATCGGGCATCACTTTTATATCGGTTCCCGGCTGGGTCGAAACGCAAGGCTTTGCTTATTTACAAATGGTTTTGGGTTTTGTGGTCGGTTATTTCGTGATTGCCTATGTGCTTTTGCCGCTTTATTATAAAATGAATTTAACTTCGATTTATCAATATTTAGCTGATCGATTTGGAGAAACGAGTCATAAAACAGGTTCTGTTCTATTTTTAATCGCTCGGACTGCTGGCGCGTCTTTACGTTTATTTCTGGTAGCCGGTGTGATGCAACTTTTGATTTTTGATGAACTTCATGTGCCTTTTGCCGTAACGGTATCCATTACTATTTTGCTGATTTGGATTTATACTTTCAAAGGCGGCATCAAAACGATTATTTGGACCGATACTTTGCAAACGGCTTTTATGTTAATTGCTTTGGTCATTTCCATTTATTTGATTGCTAAAGATTTGGATTTATCTTTCGGGGGATTGGTGACACATGTCAAAAATAGTCCCTATTCCAAAATTTTCTATTTTGAGGATTACAATGCCGGACACTATTTTTGGAAACAATTTTTGGCCGGTATTTTTATTGCTATTGCTATGACCGGTTTGGACCAAGGTATGATGCAAAAAAATCTTACCGTTAAAAATTTGAAAGATTCTCAAAAAAATATGCGATGGTTTTCTATTGCTCTTTTATTTGTCAATTTACTTTTTTTGTCTCTCGGTGTCTTGTTATTGTTGTATGCAGCGCATAATCATATCGATTTGAAAGCCTTGCATATTTCAGGCGACCAGATTTTCCCCTATTTGGCTGTTAAAACCGGTTTGGGAACAGGCGCAGCTATATTTTTCATACTCGGCTTGATTGCGGCAGCTTATTCTTCAGCGGATTCTTCTATGACTGCCATTACCACTTCCTTTAGTTTGGACATTCTTGAGATTGATAAGAAATATCCCAAAGCACAACAAAAACGAATCAGAAAGATGGTACACATCGGCATTTCAATATTTTTTATTCTGATTCTGATTTTGTATAAAGCTGTGATCACCGATAAAAGTATTATCAATTCTATCTTCAAATTTGCCGGCTATACTTACGGCCCGCTATTGGGATTATTTACTTTCGGTTTGTTTACAAAGTATCAAATCAAGGATAAATGGGTGCCTTTTATTGTTATTGTTTCCCCTATTTTGACTTATTTGATTGCTATTTTACCTGAAAAAATGGGCTGGCAATACAGGTTTAGTTTTGAATTGCTATTGATTAATGCCGGTTTGACTTTTTTAGGTTTATGGCTAATTCGGAAAAAGAAATAAGTAAAAAATACCATGCGGAAAGTGCATGTAGAGAGGAAATGCTTTTCGCCCAAAAATATCAATTAGATGGTATCAAGAAGAGTTGTTTTGACAAAATGTATAAGATCTTAAATCAAAATAATTTTAAAATAATGAACGAACATCAGTCGTCCCATTTTAGACGTCAAATTCGGAATAAAACCGGCATAAGCTATCAAATTAATCCTATCACTAATTTTCCTATCTTTGAAGTGATTTGAAGCGGTATTATGAATATTTCCATTATTATTTTAAATTACAATGTCAAATATTTTACTGATGCATGTTTGCAATCGGTATTACGCGCTGTTAAAGATACCGACACAGAAATTATAGTGGTGGATAATCATTCTACCGATGGCAGCTCTGCCTATTTTAAAGGGCGTTATCCTCAAGTAACATTTTTGTGGCTGGACCAAAACTACGGTTTTGGTAAAGCCTATAACAAAGCGGTGGCTCAAGCCAAGGGGGAATATTTATTATTTTTAAATCCGGATACTTTGATTTCTGATGATT
>WGDF01000053.1 GCA_015493405.1 Flavobacteriaceae bacterium | reverse complement strand
TGCAAGGGAAATGAAAAAATTTTGGTCATAGGCGGTGGCGATTCAGCGGTCGAGTATGCTTGTCAGTTATCAACCCAAAATGAGGTGACGATTTCTCATCGTGATCCTTATTTTTCATATCCGAATGAGATTAATATTGAAATGATAAATCGTTATGAAAAGGAAGGTAAATTGAAAGTTTTGCATGCTTCCAATACTGTTGGCATTGAGGATGTCGAAGGCAAACCAAAGGTTTTGTTTGAAGACGGCACATCTGAAATTTATGATCGGGTTATTTTAGCCATTGGCGGCACCACGCCGGTAGGTTTTATGCAAAAATCGGGAATTGAAATGGACGAAAATAAAATGCCGGTTTATGATGAGCATTTTCAAACCAATATTCCGGGCTTATACATAGCAGGTGATATTGTGTTTAAAAATGGCGGCTCTATTGCTATGGCAATCAATCACGCCTATACCATTATTGAGGACATTTCTAAAAAAATAAAGACTGCCTAAACCGAAGTTTAAGCAGTCTCATTTCCAATATAACTAACCAAAACTATTATGGAAAATAAAATTAATTCTGAAATTTATAAATTATCATTTTTTATATAATAAATGATCTAATTTTTCCTTGGTAACATCAACCAAATAATAGATAACCGGCACCAAATAAACCGTTAACATTAAGGAAGACAACAGACCACCGATGATGACCCATGCCAAACCGTTTTTCCATTCACTGGCGGTTCCTTTGGCTATGGCAATGGGAATCATACCGATAACCATAGCAAAAGTAGTCATCAATATCGGTCGCATTCTTTCTTTACCGGCTTCGAGCAGCGCTTCACGAGTCGATAAACCGCGGGCTTTTAATTGATTGGTAAAATCGACTATCAAAATAGAATTTTTAACCACCAATCCCATCAACATAATTAAACCGAGCAAACTAAACAAACTCAAACTGCTCAAGGACAGGTTTAAGGCCAATAAAGCCCCGATAATGGCTGCAGGAATGGCAAACATTACTACTAGCGGATAAATAAAATCGTCGTAAAGGGCAACCAAAATCAGATAAATCAGAATAAAGGAAATCAGCAATACATTTGCCATTGCGCCAAAACTGTCATTTTGTTTTTTGATATCACTCCCCCAATTCATTTCGATACCTTTGGGTAGCGGGTGTGTTTTGACATAAGTTTTAAAATCACCGGCTACAGAACCCGATGGTCTTCCCAAAGCATCTGCTGTAATGGTTATGGATGGCAAACGGTTCATCCTTTCCAGCATTGACGGGGATTTATCTTGGGTTACCTTGGCAAATTGTTTCACTTTAACCGGCATTCCTTTTGGATTTATAAGGGTTAAATTAGCAACATCATCATAGTTTTGACGGTCAAATTTGTCCAACCAAACGCGTACCGGATATTCTGTGCCGTTTTCGGTTAAAGTTGCATCATCATTACCGGTAAATGCCGTTCGTAAATTAAAGCCTACATAAGCCGTATTGAGTCCCAATCGCTGTAATTTATTCCGGTCGGGTTGTACTTTGAGCTCCGGCGTACCTTCGGTTACAGATAATTGCACATTGTCTGAACCCGGAATTTTTTGAATGACCTTTTTTATACTATCAGCCGTTTGCTTGACTTTATCCAAGTTGCTGCCACTCAAAGTAATTTCAATCGGCGACGAACGGGCTACCAATCCGAGTGCAGACATTGAAAATTTGACACCGGGAAATTCTTTTCTCAACGATTCACGAATGTCGATCATAAATTTCTCGGTGGATTCTCCGTGTCTTTTTTCTTTAGGAACCAATTGCACCGTAAACTCCGATTTATACGGCAAACCAACGCCGGAACTACCAATACTGGTTGTAGGTCCACCGATATTGCTAAACACACTTTCTACTTCTTTTTGTTGCAATAAAAAGCTTTCAACTTTTGACGATTCAATATTATTTTGCTTTAAAGGCGTATATTTATCATATTCTAAAAACAAACTGAATTTTCCTTGATCACCGGTGGCTATCAATTCATTACCAATGATATTTTGCTTCATCAAAACGCCTGTTAAAATGATGAGCACCACCACAATAAGTCCGAAGATGGCTTTATGATTCAAAACCCAATTCAATTGTTTGACATAAGAATTGATGAAATTGGTTAATTTTTTCTCAAACCATAACAAGAATTTGTTGAAAAAATTTGTCGGCTTAACATCGCCTGCTTTTCCGATACGTGAAGCCAACCAAGGTGTTAAGGTAAATCCGACTAGCAAACTGGTCAAAGTAGAAGTAATAACCACAACCGAGAATTCCTTCAACATATCTGCCACGAATACTTGCAAGAACAAAATGGGTAAGAAAACCACCACATCTACCATAGTAATGGCGATAGCCGAAAAACCGATTTCCATCCGACCTTCAAGCGAAGCTTTTCTCTTTTCTTTGCCCATATCCAAATGTCGTTGGATGTTTTCCAATACCACGGTAGCATCATCGACCAAAATACCGATGATTAAGGACATTGCCAGCAAGGTCATCAAATTTAAAGTATAACCGAGTATCCACATCACAGCGAAAGC
>WGDF01000052.1 GCA_015493405.1 Flavobacteriaceae bacterium | reverse complement strand
GTTAATTTGTTAATTTTGTTGTTTAATATTTAAAAATTACTATTATGTCAGGAATTATGGATTTACTACAAGGTCCTATGGGACAAATGATTATCAATGGGGTTGGCTCACAATTGGGTCAAGATTCTCAAAAAACGCAATCGGCTTTAAGCTCTGCTATTCCGATGCTAATGGGTGCTTTAAAAAAGCAAGCAGCCAACCCAGATGCAGCCTCTGGTTTAATGAATGCGCTTCAAAGCAAGCATGATGGCAGTATCTTAGATAATATCACTGATATTTTCGGCGGTGGCAATGTCAATGAAGATGTGGTTAAAGACGGTGATAAAATTTTAGGACATGTTTTGGGTGAAAAAAAAGAAGTTGTTGCTGCAGCTCTCAGCAAACAAAATGGTATTGATATGGGTTCAGCTATGAACATTCTTAAAATGGCGGCGCCTGTCGTTATGGGGATGTTGGGCAAACAAACCCGTCAAGCTAATGTGTCGAACCCGACAGATTTGACCAATATTATCGGTAATATGATTGGTGGCCATCAACAAGCCACGCAAGAAAGCAGCTTTATTGAAAAATTATTGGATCAAGATGGCGATGGTAGTGTGGTTGATGATTTGTTCAATATGGGTAAAAAATTCTTTGGAAATTAATTTACTTTTAGATTTAAATACTTTAAGCCATTCTTTTTGAGTGGCTTTTTTTGTTGGTATAAGCCTGAGTTTAATAATTTTGTCAATGCTTTTTTACGTATCTTTGCCATTATCATAATTATAAAATGCATGGCAATTATAAATAACATACGAAACTTCTCTATTATCGCTCATATTGACCACGGTAAAAGTACTTTGGCGGACCGTTTGTTGGAATTTACGGGTTCTATAACCGACCGCGAGAAACAAGATCAGGTTTTAGATGATATGGATTTGGAACGGGAGCGGGGCATAACCATTAAAAGTCATGCGGTTCAAATGGATTATAACTATAATAATGAATCCTATAAACTCAATTTGATTGACACCCCCGGTCACGTCGATTTTTCTTATGAAGTATCACGTGCTATTGCCGCTTGCGAAGGCGCTTTGTTAATCGTAGATGCAGCTCAAGGGATTCAAGCACAAACCATTTCCAATTTATATCTGGCTTTGGAAAACGATTTGGAAATTATTCCGGTTTTAAATAAAGTGGACTTACCTAGTGCCAAGCCTTTGGAAGTTACCGACGAGATAATTGATTTACTGGGTTGTGAACCGGATGATGTTCTTTGGGCCAGTGCCAAGACCGGTGAAGGTATTGACAAGATATTGTCTGCCATTATAGAAAAAATACCGCCACCACAAGGCGATCCTAAGGCGCCATTACGGGCTTTGATATTTGATTCTGTTTACAATCCTTATCGCGGTGTTGAGGTTTACTTCAGGGTTTTTGATGGTAAAATAAAAAAAGGCCAAAAGATTAAATTTGTGGCGACCGGCAAAACCTATGATGCGGATGAGGTAGGTTATCTCAAATTGAAACAACTGGCTGCTCCCGAAATCAAAACAGGTGATGTCGGCTATTTGGTTTCCGGTATTAAAGATGCGCGTGAAGTCAAAGTGGGGGATACAATTACCGATGCTTTAAATCCGACCAATCGACCAATTGAAGGTTTTGAAGATGTAAAGCCGATGGTTTTTGCCGGTATTTATCCGGTTGAAACCGATGAATACGAAGAGTTGCGCAATGCGATGGAAAAACTTCAACTCAACGATGCCAGCTTGACTTTTGAACCCGAGTCTTCGGCAGCCTTAGGTTTTGGTTTTCGTGCCGGTTTCTTAGGCATGTTGCATATGGAGATTATTCAAGAGCGTTTGGAACGAGAGTTTGATATGAATGTGATTACAACGGTTCCCAATGTTTCTTATCATGCTTTTACTAAAAAATATGTGGATAAACCTATCATTGTGAACAACCCTTCGGAGTTACCGGAACCTTCGGGATTAGACCGCGTGGAAGAACCTTATATCAAAGCGAGCATTATTACAAAATCCGATTTTATAGGACCGATTATGACGCTGGCTTTAGAGAAACGTGGCGAAATTACCAATCAGGTTTATTTGACTCAAGAGCGGGTTGAACTGAGTTTTGATATGCCATTGGCCGAGATTGTTTTTGATTTTTATGATCGTTTAAAAACCGTTTCAAAAGGTTATGCTTCTTTTGATTACCATCCGATTGGGATGCGAAAATCAAAATTGGTCAAAGTCGATATTCTGCTCAATGGTCAAGCTGTTGATGCGCTCTCTGCTTTGGTTCATGCCGATAATGCTTATGATATCGGGAAGAAAATGGTGCATAAATTACGGGCTTTAATTCCGCGACAACAATTTGATATTCC
>WGDF01000051.1 GCA_015493405.1 Flavobacteriaceae bacterium | reverse complement strand
GAGTTTCAACAATTTCGACCAGTCCTTTGCCATACTGTCCTATGATTTCGACAGCTTTAACCGGAATGATTTGTTTCAGCTCACTGAGCATCGTACTGTTTAAGGTGCTTTGAGTTGCCAATAAGCCTATTTTACCGGTTTTGCTTTGTAGCGCAGCAGGCTTAATTGCCGGTTGAATGCGTATAAAAGGGATGCGGTACTTTTGACGCAAGTGTGGAATAGCATTGGTAGAGGCAGTATTGCAAGCCACTACAATGAGTTTGACATTTTGATTTAATAAAAATTCTGTATTCTTTTCACTTAAAGCAATGATGTCTTCTTTGGATTTTTGCCCATAAGGTGCATTTTTGTTATCTGCCAAATAAATAGTGGATTCATCCGGTAACAATTGATGAATGGCTTGCCAAATACTGATACCGCCAATGCCTGAATCAAATAAACCAATAGCGGGATATTTCATGCCGGTTAGTCTTTTTTATGTTTGGCATAGTGACGCCAACGTTCAATAGCTTTTTGCATATCTTCGGGGATCGGGCTGTCAAATGACATAAATTTTCCGGTTCGGGGATGTATAAAGCCCAATGTTTTGGCATGTAAAGCTTGACGGGGCAATACCTTAAAAGTGTTATCGACAAATTGTTTATATTTGGTAAACGTTGTGCCTTTCAAAATTTTATCGCCGCCATAGCGGGCATCATTAAAAAGGGTATGACCGATATATTTCATATGTGCTCTAATCTGATGGGTACGGCCGGTTTCTAATTGTAATTCGACTAAAGTCACATAACCAAAGCGTTCTAAAACTTTGTAATGCGTAATGGCATGTTTACCGTAATCGCCTTCAGGAAAAACAATCATTTGCAAGCGATTTTTAGGATTGCGACCCAAATGTCCTTCGATGGTGCCTTCATCATCGGCTAAGTCACCCCAAACCAAAGCAACATATTTACGTGTAGATGTTTTATCGGCAAACTGTTTGGCTAACTTGGTTATGGCATTTTCATTTTTTGCAACTACCAATAAACCGGTTGTATCTTTGTCAATACGATGGACCAGTCCGGGACGGTCGTCTGAATTTTTGGGCAGATTGTCAAAATGATAAATCAAACCATTGAGCAAAGTGCCACTATAATTGCCATGCCCTGGATGCACCACCATACCGGCTGGTTTGTTTAGCACGATTAAGTCATCATCTTCATAGATGATATTTAAAGGAATGTCTTCAGCAACCAGCAGATTTTCATAAGGCGCATAGGGCAAAACAATTTTAATTTTGTCCAGAGGCTTGACTTTATAGTTGGGTTTAACCGGATTGTCATTGACCAAAACACCGCCGGCTTTGGCCACATTTTGAATGCGATTACGAGCCAGATTTTCTATTTTGTCTGTGAGATACCGGTCTATACGAACAGGATTTTGGCCCTTGTCAACGGTGAAATTGTAATGTTCAAATAATTTATCATCTTCGGGTAATGGGTTAGTTTCCAAGGACATTGTCAAGTGTTTTTTGTATATCTGCCGAAGGTTTTTCGGTCTTGTTTTGGGGACTGTCAGCTTTAAAATCATCTTCTACCGATCGTTTGCCATCACCAATGATTAAGTTAATCACAGAATTTTTAGGAATTTTAAATCCGGTTTTGAGACTGTCTTTTTGATGGATTGCTTTCAGAATAATTTCTGCAAAATAAGGTTTATATGAAATTTTACCGACCCTAAGACCGGCAGCTTTAATCAAACTCAGCGCTTGACGTTTGGATTTACCGATAATTGCAGGAAAAGAAACTTTGGAATAGGCATTATTGTTAATCTTAACATAAATCTTACGACCAACTTTGACCTGATCATCTTTGTGCGGATTTTGTTCAACTATAGCATACTTGTTATATTTAGGATTGTAATCGACAGTATCTATAATGACGATTTGCATCTGACGGTCTTTCAGAATTTTTCTAGCGGCTTCATAAGATTTATTGGTCAAGTCCGGAACCAGGTGATATTCATTATGATGGGTATAACGATTCAGATAAATTTTTAATCCAAAAACGATTAAAAATAATAATATGATTGCTGCAATCAGATTTTTGAGCAGGGTTTTACTGAAAAGAAATTTGAAAAAATTCATAAATATTTTTTGAATAATACTACCGGCAAAGTTAGTAAAAAAATCAGCAGTTTAGATTTGATAATTTCTGGCGCCGAAAATAGCCGATCCTACTCGGATTAAGTTGCTGCCATTGGCAATTGCAATAGGGTAATCTCCACTCATTCCCATAGACAAATACCTGAATTCCGGTATTTGTTTTTGGTATTTTTTAAAGAGTTGGGACAAACCGTTAAATTCATTAGCAATTTGCTCTTGATTAGTAGAATGACTTGCCATGCCCATTAATCCGACAATATTGACATTTGGAAAATCTCCGTTAAGATATTTTGTAATAATCTCATCGCTTAAATTTTGATCCATACCAAATTTGGTGGTCTCTTGTGCAATTTTTATTTCCAATAATAAATTAATTTTCTTTTGATGTTTTCCGGCTTGTTTGTTTATTTCTTTAATCAATTTTAAGTTGTCCACGCCATGAATCAGATAGACAAAATCAGCAATGTATTTAACTTTATTACGTTGTAAATGACCAATCATATGCCATTTGATGTCTTTGGGCAATTGGTTTTGTTTGTCAACGAGCTCTTGAACTTTATTTTCTCCGAAATGTCTTTGTCCACACTGGTAAGCTTTTAAAATATCGGAGGCCGGTTTTGTTTTAGATACGGCGACAAGCGTAATGTGTTCAGGTATGCGCTCTTTGATTTTTTTAATATTTTGGCAGATATGTTCCATAGTTCAAGGGCTTTTTAGATTCTGGCTTCGATTTAATTTGAAATTACAGCTAAGTTTTTTAGAAAAAAATCCATTATTTTTATTTGTCAAGCTGTTTTATGAATGAATCCGTACCTAAATTTCATAAATAAATAAGCCTTTTAGCAGGCGCGGCTCTAAATATAAACTTTTGTAAGGTATGGCAATCTTTTGCGTAATCGCATTTTCAATTTCATCATAAGACATTGGTCTAATGATGAAACCAAATTTACAATTGCCTTTATTAAGTTGATTTTCAACACATTTAGCACTTCTTTTACCATCACAATATTGCAAATCCTCATTGGACAATATCTGTTGTTCATCTGATATTTTGGGCAAAATATATTGTTCAAAAATAAAAGAATCTGGTAATTCTTTATCAATATGATTTTTGGGCAAGAGTTTATATTTGCCATCCAACGCATATAAAAGAATTTCCCCTTTTTCGGGCATGTCATAGTTGTCAACTGTTTCAATTTCAAAATCAGGCTTTAAGATATTTAAAATTTCGACCGTGTTTTTAGGATAATCCAAAGGAATACCTTTCTTATATTCGTGAATTTTCACTTGTTCCTTACTAATCAAAAAAGCCGGAAAGAAATTGAAAGCTTCAAGCCCAGAAAATAAGGCTTGTTGTGCTTTACTTTTTTCTTGATAAATACGATGTAAAGCATCAAATTGGTTATTATCATCAATAATATAAAACAAGCCCGCTTCCTGATAAGCTTCTTTGATTAAATTGATATCATCAGGATCTAAGATTTGCCATACTTCGTGAATAAAACCATTGTTGCGGGTAAATTCGTAAAGCGGAATTTTAGATTTGTATTTTTGTATAATTGTGTTAATAGCCTCAATATTTTCGTGGATTATAGTAATTGGTTTGGCTACGAATCCGGTATTTTTGATCAATTCGGTTTTTTCTGTTACCAGTTCAGGCGATGATTTTTCTATTTTATTGATTTTACCTTTTTCAAAATCAATATGAGGCACTTGACCGACGATACCGACAAATTCATTTTTTTCATTGTCGATAATATTATAGATATAAAAGCCGGGATTTTCATCAACTTTAATAATGTTATTCTTTTTAAATTTCAGATATTGTCTTTTGATGGCTTTGTATTTTTTCAAACCTTGCAACCGTTTGATATAAGGTTTATACAATATATTATTAAAGGAATAGGGATTGCGCCGTATGATACTGTTGATATCACTTGAACTCAATTCGCAGTCATCTTCAGTTGGAAAAATACAAACTTTGTTGCGCAAAGGATGTGTAATAATAATTGGAAATACTTGTGCCATTTTTTTATATTTTATGGTTTGCCCGAACAAGCCGGGCAAACCATTAGTAAGTTAAGACAAATCGTGAATCACTAGGCCACTGCGTAATTTGGGTTCAAACCAAGTTGTTTTAGGTGGCATGATATGATTGGTGTCAGCTATGTTAATCAGCTGTTGCATTGAGACGGGATACAAAGCGAAAGCAACCTCATAAGCCCCGGAATCCACTCGTTTTTCCAATTCTTTTAACCCACGGATACCGCCGATAAAATCAATGCGCTGGCTGGTACGCAAATCTTTAATATCAAGTATGGGGTTTAAGATATGCTTGGACAACACAGTAACATCGAGTTGGTCTATGGGATCATCATCATTATAAGTGCCTTTTTTGGCTGTGAGTTGATACCACTCACCATCCAAATACATTGAAAATTCGTGTAATTTGCTCGGTTTATAGATTTCTTTTCCAATTTTTTTCAGCTCAAAATTGGGGGTTAATTTTTTCAAGAAATCTTCTTTTGACAAGCCATTCAAATCTTTAACCACCCGATTGTAATCAATGATTTTGAGTTGGTTATCGGGAAAATGTACCGCCATAAAATAATTATAGGCTTCTTGGCCGTTATGATGGGGATTTTGAGCCTTTTTCTCTTGCATAATTCTGGCAGCTGCAGCTGTTCTGTGATGTCCGTCTGCAACATAAGTATAAGGCACTTTTTCAGAAAATAATTTTTCGAGTTCTGCATTATCT